>CAWVZQ010000320.1:0-3887 GCA_963934405.1 uncultured Opitutales bacterium
GTTTCTCGAAGGGGGGGAGGGTTGGACCTGCAGGTTTATCCAGATGAATATGCTTGCCAGCCTCGACCACCGGAAAGGCCGTGGTGACCAGGTCCTTCACTCGGGTTTCGATTACAACCGCTTGGAGTCCCTTCACGTTCATGAGCTGATCGAGGGAAAGGAATGTTACCCCCTTGGCCCTTTTGCGTAGCGACAAGTCGGGTTCCACAACCCCGACTAGATCGAAGGTCCCCGGCAGGGACTGAATCGCGTTCAGTTTTCCCGAGGCATGAGGATGAGCCAGCCCGATTTGACCGATACGAATGCGATCCTGTTTTCCATACAAGGGCAGGCTCGAACCGATTAAGATGCCAGCTGCGCATGTGTTGAATGAACGACGCTCCATGAAGTGGAAACTTATTTGAATCGAGTTTCGATGAAAAGAATTATCTAAGCTTCTTTAGTTCCTCGGAAGTCCAGGGCGCTGATCTTTTTTCATGCTTTCTCCGAATCTCGGATACGGCGCTTTTGTCAACCCGTGCACCTTCCTTACCCCAGGCATAGCGCAGATAGGTAATCAGGTCGGCCAAACGGTCTTCCCGTTCGATTCCAAAGGTTTTGGCGGGAGCCATGTATCCTGCCTGATAAGTCTTCCCTTCGATGGGGCCCATCAATCCCTGAAAGAACAGAGGGACCAATTGCTCGGGATCTCCGTGAACCCGTTTCGAATCGACGAGGGAAGGGGCGAGGAATTGTTCGGTCCCGGGTACTTGCACGCCTTTTCCGTCAGCCCCGTGACAAGAAGTACAGTGTTGAAAGTAGAGCTGCTCTCCCGTCTGGATCATCTTGTGGTGAGTGACGTCGAAATCCTTGTCGAACTTCATGCCTCGGTTCCAGCTGGAAAGGGCTTTGTCCCATTCCATGTTAATGGACGCCTTTTTTGATTGGGGAATTTTGGCAAAGGCTTTTCCCGATCTCAGTTGCTCGATGAGTGGGAGGTCTTTCTTTCCCCAGAGTGAGACCGCAGTGGCAAGCATCACGCCTTTGTCCGATAGGTGATTGGATGCGAGAGCCTGAATCATTTCCTCGGCCTTCGGTTCCTCGATGGTTCCTAGGGTAAAGACGAGTTGCTCGGCCACCCGGGGATCACGTTCTTTCTCTAGAGAAACCAGCAGATCGAGTTGATCGGGCAGTGCCGATTCGATCATTTGAACCATTGCCCTGCGCAGAGCCGGTGAACGATCCGACAACGCTTCTTTTTTGATTTCGGGGGTCAAAGCATTCATGCCGTGGAGGGTCCAAAGGGCATGCATTCGAGGCAATGGAGATTGAGTGAAGCGGAAGAGACCTTCGAGGAGGGGGATGGCTTTTTCACGGTCGGGCCGCAGCAGAATATTCTTCTGAGCGGAGTCGCGCCACCAGCCGATAGGGTTTTGCAGGTGGCGAACCAATTCAACAGTCGATTCCTGGAGCATGCGGGGCTTTTTCCCATAGGGTTGATGATCCTTGTGCCGGATACGCCAGATACGACCCATCTGAACGTGCTTGTTCACTCCGGTGCGGCGAGCAAACTCCCGGTTTCCTTCATTGAACCAGGCCGCATCCTGAATGATACCCCTGTACATATCAGTGAGGTAGAGGCAACCGTCCGGCCCGGTTGTCGTGTTGATGAATCGGGAGTTGAAATCCGAGGAGCGCATGAATTCCTCACCTTCGGGCTCGGCCTTGCGGAGTAGGAGCTTGCCTTCCGGGTACTCGACATACGCCCGTCGGACGACATGAATGGTAGGGTCGCAGAAAAAGTAAGCTCCCCGAGAATCATAAGGGAACTTGTTTCCCCGGTAAATGGATTGTCCGCAGGCGGAGGTAAAACCGCGGACGGCGTCCACTTGGCCACCCCGGTCTCCGGTGAGACAAATGCCGGTGGCTTTGGTGAAAGCGGGTTCGTAAGAATTACCCAGAGAGACGGGATCTCCCGCGGGCAGGCTTTTCCCGAGGCGGTGAACGGTTTTCCAGTACTTCGGGTGAAACTGAGCCGCCTTGAGGGGACGGGTGTTGTCGATCCAGAAAAGTTTACCATAATCGTCATGAGCGAGTCCCCACTGCGTCCAGTGTCCGGGTTGCTTCTCCGCCTTCCATTCACCATCGAAGAACTGGTAGCGTTCCATGTTGTAGGATATGTAAATATGGTTGTCTACGTTCCAGAGCATGCCGGAGTCTTGGTGCTCGACGGAAGTTTTTGGGCCGTTGCGGCTATATGCTCCTTTCTCATAGAGCATTTTCTTTTCGTCAGCGACGCCGTCTCCGTCCGTATCCCGATAAGCAACAATGTCCATGGTGTCGGTTTCGCGCACCGCGATCCAATCGTCTAGAGGGAGGATCATGCGGGGGAGGTTGAGGTTGTCGACAAAGATGGTCGACTTGTCCATGCGACCATCGCCGTCCAAGTCGACGAGTCGTTTGATTCTCCCGTTGCGGAGTGTTTTGGTTCCTGTCCCGTTTTCATCCTGCATGTAACTGCGCATCTCTGCGACATAGAGAGCCCCGTTCCCATCCCATACGGTAAGAACGGGTTCTTGGACCATTGGTTCGGCGGCGACAAGTTCTGCGACGTAACCGGGCGCGAGCTCGAAGGTTTCCAATTCCTCTTCAGGCGTCAGGATGGAGTAGGGGTTTTTCTCCTTTTTTGCCTGACTCGCCCTTTGCTCGGGAGGCTTTGTATTGTTTTTGCTCCAGGTTACGGCATGAGGCTGGATAAAGGAAACCTCATCCGTCCCGGGGAATTCGGGTGGAATGGGCAGTGTGACTTTACCCGTTGCGGCATATTCCACGGAGCGGGCCAAAATGGTCTGAAAGCCAACGCAGTGCAAGCCGTCCCAATCGGTCTGCCCTCTCCAAAAATGACCCATGGTGGTGACGATGACCCGACCCTTGCCATACTTGACTTCGTAAGTGATGGGTTCGTGCTCGCCCGTTCCACCTTGTTTCCGACTGGAAAAAGCGGAGGAAAGAATACTCAGGTTCTTGGCGGGCCCGCGCATGTTGTGATACAGTTCGTCTTTACCGTGCATCCATAGGGCTGGAATACCTTTCATTATCGGATGCATGGGTTTCCGGACTGCGACTTGGAAGGGGTGCCTGGAACCATGTCCCGAGTTACAGTCCTTGCAGGCGACGAAGGGCTTGTTTTTGAGAACTTCCCATTTGATGCACTCTCCAAAGTTTGCCGGACGCCAACCCAAGCCGATCATCTCGTTGTAGGCATCCCAGTTGCGGAAGGCGTTGTTAGCTGCATGTACGAGGACAAGGCCTCCGCCCTCACGAACAAATTCTACTGCGGACTCTTTAGTTTCCTGAGTCCACTCCCTTCCGTTGTAGTTGAGAACGATCGCTTGATGTTTCCGCTTGAACGGATTCCAATTTTTCCATGCGTAGTCATTTGCCTGCTTGTTTTTTTCATCAGCCGTTTTCTGAATCGAACGAAAGTTCTGGTAAAAATCCTTGAGATACATGGGAGCGTCAGCTTTGGGAGCCCGGATGCCTTTGATGGATTTCTTTTGGGGTGCTGTTTCCACTTCTAGGGCAAAGCGGTTGGTTGCCTTCAGTGAAGCCTGAAGGGAATCGGTGGTGCTCTGCCAGTCATGGTTGTTCTGGCCGTCCAGGATAAGAACGCGGATGCGTTCTTTTGCCAGCAAGTTTCCACTGATTAGAATGAAAAGGGCAAGGAGTTGGATTATTACTTTCATTTATTCAAGCAATCAAAAATATATGCCTTTGGCAGTGCAGTGCATACGAAGAGGGATTTCTTCAGCCAAGTTCAGATAATGTACCCGTGGAAGAACCGAATTGCTCAGTCCGGACTCCAAATTTTTGCAGCATGCGGAGGTAGAGGTTGGAGAGCGGGTAGT
>CAWVZQ010000321.1:0-3883 GCA_963934405.1 uncultured Opitutales bacterium
TTCTGCGCCATCTCCGCCCGGCATCGAGGTGCCGAGGTCGTGATCGCAGGCACCGTGCGCGACGAGAAGGCCCGCCTCTCCGCCCTTCGTTCCATCGGATTCCCCACCCTCACCGTCGGCCCCGACTTGCCGCCCCTCCACGAACAGGTAAAAGATCACTTCGGAGAGGAAGCCGACGCCCATGTCGAGGCTTCGGGAGCCTCGCCCGTGCTCGCAGACGCTTGGCAAAGCCTGAAGATGAACGGAGTCGTCACCGTCGTCGCCCTCTACGGGGCAAAGGTCGACTTCGACGTCACCCAATTCGTACGTAGACAGATCGACGTTCGGGTAACCTACGCCTCCTCCAAGCCCGACTACCTAAACGCCCTCGATCTTCTCCAACAAGGTGTAGTGAATCTGGATGCCCTGGTCAGCTTATATCCCTTGGCCGAAGCCGAACAAGGATTCCTCGACGGCGAAGCCCAAGAAGTGCTCAAGCCCATGCTGGTCTGCAATTGACCGGACGAGGTAGATTTAATCGGCCACTCTCTTTTTGAGCCTGCCGATCTGGGTTCGAATCATATTTCGGACGAGATTCACCTCCAAGGCGGACAGTCCAGCCTCCTTCGGGTTCACCCCGAACGCGGGTAGCCATTTCTCTCCTGTCGGGGCAAAGCCGAATTTCTCCGCCAATTGCCGCTCGATATCAGGCATGTGGGCGGCCCCGTAAAACACCACCACGTCCCCATGCCCCTCCTTGTCCTTTAGGATTTCCTTGAGATCCTTGATCACTATGGCGTTACGTTTCTCCAGCGCAATGCGCATAAATTTCTCCATGCCGGGACCCGCGGCTTTCGCGAGGCTCGATACGTCTCCTCCCAAGGTGCCGAGGGTTTCCACCATCGCGAGCTTCATCAAACCTCGAAACTTGGGGCTTTTACCAAAGATCTTCAGGGCGCCGCTGACGAAGGAAAACGCAATGGAATCCCCCGAGAGCGCACGCATCACCTCTTGCGCGGCAAGGTCTTCCTTCTCCTTCGGCGGGGCTTTCCCCGGCTTCCCCGACCCCTTCTCTCCAACTTTTTTTTTGTCGGGCTTACTCTTTTTCCCACTCATGCTGTCAGTAAAAGCTCGAAGAGACATGTCGCTGTTCCGGAAGTGCGGACGATCGTATCGAATCGCCTTCAACTGGAAGACGAGACCCATCGAGCCGGCCAAGGAATCCTGCAATTCCCCTACCCCGGAAGTTTTTTTGGATCCGGCCTTGGGCGGGCCGTCTCCCCAGCCCACGCCCTCGAACAAAACCAGATCCGCGGCATCCAGACGTTCCTGCACGCTCTTGTAAAAGGACAAGTCCCCGACGTGGGAAACGCCTAGCAAGGTCACTTTTACGTTCTCGTGCTCGGGGGAAGCCAAGGTTCGCGAAGCCAGTTCCAGACGACGACTCCCATCCGCCTCACCGCTTACGCGCAAATAGGAAGCGGGTTCCCCATTCGAGGAAACCAAGACGACGAGAAACACAAAGAATGCAAGTACTGTACGCACGATTCCAAGATTCGGATTAACCATACAAAAGGTCAAGCCTACCTCGTCAGGGAGCCTCCACCCAGTTTCTTTCGGGACGTTTTCCCTTCGTTCGTTCCCCCGTGCCTTCGCACACGGCGCACACGAAGGGGTATTCGCCCGCTTGCGACCCCTTGCAGGGCTCGCAAGCCTCGAACACTCGCTTCCTCCAAGAGCCCCTGCCGCCACAATGGTTGCACCAGACGCGCCGGGTAACCCAGCGCGTAACCACCTTTTCGGAACCATCCGACTGTTTTTCCACACGTCGCACGGGCACGCGCTCCCATCTCCGCCCCGAACCATGGCACCACAAGCAGGTTTCCAACTCCTCTCGCACGAACCGTTGGCCCTCGCCCGCGCACACACCACAAGCCAAGCGACAGGCGTCTCCTTGGCAATTTCGACACAAGTCGGGATCCAAACGAGTACCCGAACAGCCCGCCAGAACGAGGACTACGGCAATAAGAAAGGCATTGGAAAAAACACGATTCACGAGGCAAATACGATTACCGATACACGTACAACGAGTCAATTGCCTCTCCATTGTCTCCGGGACCTTAAAGCAAGAGCCTTTCCATTCATCCTTGCCAAGAGAATCCCACGCCCATCCCGTTCCCTCCCTGTCATCGCGAGGAGGGCCTTCTTTCTCTCCTGTCATTGCGAGAAGGGCCAAAGCCCCGAAGCGGCAATCCAGCGGAACCTCGGGGCATCCCACCGTACGGGAAACACTCCGAAAACATTTACCGCTCCCAATAGAGATAATTTTAATAGATTCGTGAAATTCGCTTACCCTCGGGGAGCAAAAGTGAGCCAATCCGAATCAAGCGACCTTGCATCCATACGTGTCTAGGTTTATCGAGATGCCATGAAAAAAACCATCGTTTCGCTTCTGCTGTCAGTTTCATGCTGCCTGTCTCCGCTTTTCGGGGAACCGGCCAAGTTCGCCAAGGGGATCGTCGACGTCGGCATGGTGGCGGAGGATCTCGAACGCACGGTCAAGTTCTACACCGAGGTGGTGGGCCTGAAGGAGGTTAAGGGTTTCGAGGCCTCGGCCGAGAAGGCGACCCAATTCGGGCTCACCGACAACCAGCCGGCGAAGGTCAGGGTGTTCGTATTGGGAGATTCGCAGGATTCTGCCCGGCTGAAGATCATGGCGTTCCCAAAACGTCCCGGAGCCAAACCCGACCAGAAGTTCATTCACTCCACCATAGGCATAAGCTACCTCACTCTTCGCGTGGCCGACATGGACGATGCCCTCGCTCGCCTGAAGAAAGCCAAGGTGAAAACTCTCGGAAAAACCCCGGCCTCTCTCGGGGGCAAGATGCGGATCACGGTGTTTCACGACCCCGACGGCAACTTCGTGGAACTGATCGGACCGGTGAAGGAATGACCCCTCTTCCTCAACACGAAACAATAGCAAAAACTTTCAGCGCGATGAAGATGAAAGCAGCCGGTCATTTCTTGCTCTATTTGCTCTTGGCCTCGGGGCTGGGAGCCGAGACGGAAGCCAATTCCGTAGACCATCAGGCCATCCTCGAGAAGCTGGACGATTCCGCTTTCAGTCGCGGGCAGGCCATCTACGACAACCTCTGCATCAATTGCCATGGAGGTGACGGGAAGACCCCCACCCTGCCGATCGCAAGGGCATTCGGAAAGGGAGAACTGAAATTCGGGACCGACCCCTACTCCATGTTCCTCACGCTGACCAAGGGGAACGGGTTGATGGGTCCCCAGACATGGATGACCCCACAGGAGCGCTACGACGTGATTCATTACGTCCGCGAGAAATTCATGAAAACCATGCACCCCAAGTACGTGCCTGTCACGGAAGAGTATCTGGCAGGCTTGCCCACGGTGAATGCAGCGGCAGTCGTCACCAGACAGGTGGAACGTGACTTCGGGCCGGCCTTGGCGTCGCAACTGGGACGAGACCTGTCGAGCGTGCTCACGGTCAGGCTGGGCGACGGGCGCGCCATCAGCTACAACCTCCACACCATGGATCAGGCTGGACTGTGGGAGGGAGGATTCCTCAACCTCAAGGGGACCCAGCATTATCGCGAACGTGGCGAGAGCGTACCCGAAATTCAAGGCAACCTGATTGACGGTCTGCAAACCTGGCGATGGGCGCATGAGGGCAGCTTCGACTACCCGAGATGGCAAAACCACCCGCGAGGCCCCATGCCGGAAAAGTGGATGAGTTACGATGGCCACCACCTGCACGGGAACCGAGTGATCCTCTCCTATTCCATAAACAAGCGAAAGATAATCGAGATGCCGGCCAAGGCGGGAGGATTCGGGGCAATCATTCAAACCCTTAGGGTCGGGCCCGGAACAAGGCCCC
>CAWVZQ010000322.1:0-3881 GCA_963934405.1 uncultured Opitutales bacterium
GGCTGAATCGAGTTGTAGATATAGGTGTCGAGGCTTTCTCCATTTTCTGTATAAAACTCTACAGTAGCGTACCCAAGAGCCTTCAGTAGACCCAGAACTCGATCGCTTTGCATGTAACTGAGCTTGTAAGTGTAGAAACTCAGGGTACTTCCAGGTGAACCGATTGCAGGCATTCTGGCAGGAGCGGGTTCTTGGGGTTGGTAATAATCCTCTTGAGCCGCAGCGAGTTCCGGTTCCGGCTGATAGGGTTGTGAGTTGGCTTCTTGCTGGGCTATCGTGCTTTGAGAAAGAAGGCTTGAGAGCAAGCCCAGTAAACAGGTGATTAATCCAAAGTGGGATTTCATTTTATTCATAATGGTTAAATTCTCTATTTACTTGTTTTGCGCTATTTGTCCACGAATCCTTTTAGCTAGAACGCTTAACAGGGTGGTCATTACCTCAGGATTTTTCAAAAGAATTTGACGAAAGACGCCTTGGTCAATTCCAAGCAATTTACAACCCGTAATAGCTTTGGCGGAGGCAGATCTAGTTCCCTCGTCAAGTAAACTCAGTAGACCGAAGCATTCTCCTGATTTCAAGGTGCGAAGGGTCTTCTTGTCATTGTATACCTGAACCGATCCTTCGACGATGACATACGTTGTTTCCGCCTCGTTGCCTTTTTCAAAAATCACTTCATTTTCATGAAAAGATTCTTCTTCGGCAGATTCCGCAACCCAAGCCAATGTCTCAGGCGGAGCGCCATCGAGAAAGTGTACCTTCTTCAGCAGTAAAACTTTTTCAATCAGAATCATAATTTAAAAAGCGATCAGGGCTTGTTTGGCCATCAAGGCAATGCCTTGGCAGGAGTCATCGCTCAAAGTCGTACATTCCTCCTTAATCGCGTCTCTTTCAAGTTCATAAGCGATAAAAACTGCTAAAGCAGTTTCCCTAACTACTGAATCTTGGTTTTTCAAGCAAGTTTGCACAAACGGCCTGTGTGGTTTGTAATCTTCTTTACTTAGCATCAATAACAATCCGGCCAACACCCACCGCGAATCACTTTCGGCAAAGGTCGCAAAAAAGTAGTCGGTACCGGAAGGGGCGACAATTGGTTTCTGAATGTCCTTGGCCAAAACGATTAGCCGATCACTAAGTGTCGGTCCAACCACCCCCTTGAGAACCTCGGTCGCTTCAGCCTCTGCATTGGCTCCTCCCTCGGCTGAAATCTTAAAAAGTTTCTTATAGTCGATTTTGGGTTCTGATATAGATAATAGCTTCAATAAGACCTCGACCCGTAATTCAAAGTGGAAGTTCAATGCCATGCGCATGGGTTCGTTCTTGCGAATAAGCGGTAACTTGGAGAGGTTTTCCCGATAAAACTCAGCTTGGCGAAGGTATTCTCGTAGTTTCTTTCGAGCAAACCTCTTCACGTTTCTACTTTGTGGGATGTTGCCAATAGTCGAAAAGTATTCCAACGCAAGCTGAGTTCTTTCGGTTTCTCCTGTGACTTGACCGATGCATTTCTCTATATTCGAAGACCTTTTGGGCTCTTTGTTTTCGATCAATAAGTAGATGAGCGAGCGATATGGCTCGGGAGCATCTCCATACTTCATGGATGCTAGGCGTTTTTCGATCAATTCGGTGGCGGGGCGACCAATTTTTTTCAAGCAATTTGAAATCGCGGGCTTTAGAGATTCTTCGCTGATCAACTCCATCAATCTTTCAAAAGTGGAATTCAAGTCGGGTTTGTGGATCGAGTGAATGGCCTCCATTTTGACCGCGTCGGCCGGGTCATTTAGTAATTGGCTGATGATTCCCGCAGTATCCACTTCGCACGCCATGGAGAGGTTGTGTACGGCTTGGTATCGCTCATCCACGTTCTCCGAGTTGAGAAATTCATCAAAAATGCTTTCGGCTCTCTTGCTTAATGTTGAATCACTCGAACTCAGCAACCCCGCAGCGCTCGCGCAACGAATACTTGGATCATCGTCATCGAGCAAAGGTTCGAGGAATCTCAGTTCGTCGACCTTCCCATGAATAGCAAGGTTTCTGAGGGCCTCCAAACGCAAATGGGGCGATCCTTCCCGAGCTATCCTCGAAATGCTTTCCTGATCGTCTTCCTCTCCGAACTCGGACAGGTAGCGAATTGCCTGAATTTTGAGCGTCGCATCCTCTTTGGCCAACATAAGCCTGAATTCGTCGACCCATCCCTTTTTGTTCATGCCGACAATCCATTCGCCCCAAAAGCATGCCTCCACGTCGTTCGCCTTGCTCAAGGAATCGCGAAGCTGGGAATCGAAAAGTGTGTTCATCTTCAAGCTTGTTTCTTGGGCGAAATCTGTCACCCGCGTGTTGAGCATGCTTAAAAGTGAACTCAAGTATTGTCGGTAATTGAGCCAGGCAACGAAAAGCCAGCAACAGCTCAGGACGATTACAATTAAATTCAAGCGCACAACTGCGTCTTCCTGCCAAAACCCAAAAGTGGAAGTTACCAGCAAACTAATCGCTGCGATTGTCGCTGGGCGGGTCAAGCCGTCGATGGCACTGTTCATTTGCCCACGAAGTTCTTTCCTCACGGACAAGTACAGCATCTGCAATCCGACGTACTCGATGGTAAAGAAAACTACCTGAGTGATAAATTTGCCGACGTAAACCGCATCTTCCCTGTTAAGTAACAAAGCAGCTATTGCTGTAAAGAAGAGTAATCCGGGCAGGATTGAGATAGCGGCGAAAACTCCACCCTTCGTCAGGATCGTGCGCACGATAAAAAGCTGCAGTAAAAGCTGCGCGACACTGCTGTATGTGTAAAACTGTCCGAAAAAGTCATATAGCTCGCTGCCCGCGTAGTCCTTGCGCACTAGAAACTTGAAGTTAATGTCGATCAAGCAAAGGACCATGGCGGAAAAAACGACCAGCCAAGTCATCATAACCGACTGGCGGCTACTAATCATAACCGCCAATTTTCGGAAAATACTCGCAGCTTGGTTGTCAGTCGCTTCGGACTTAGTGTCCCGAATGGTAAAGACGTCCGCCTTGGAAATTAAAATCACCAGCACAATCATCAATACCCCGGTAACGAGTCCGAGTGACAATTCGTTCACCATCTCGCTTTTACTGGCCAAGGACACCGTGTAACCGGCAAGAATACAACCGCAGGTGCCGGCTGCCCCGATCATCCCGAACCACTTCTTAGATTCCTTGGGGTTCAATACACCCATCGCCATCCCCCAAAACAAGACCATTGGTAGAATCACCACCACTTCGCAGACCATGTAGGCAACGACGAAGACGGCTTTATTGGTGCTACCGCTTAAAAATACAGCGGCGACCACTCCGATCATAGTTACGGCGAGTCCTCCAATCGCCAATTTCATAGCCCCGTATGCCTGAAAACGACTGCAGAGATAGGTTGTCAGCAAAGCAAGTAGTATGGATAAGCCCGCTGCAGCCATAACCATCTGCGGGATGCTTTCAGGCTGGAAATACTGGAGTAGAAACCCGTCCGAGGTTGCTCGGGCCATCATTGAACTTTGCGCGACCATAAAATAGATCACGCAAAGTACTTTTATTTTGGGTTCAAGCTTGAAGATTTTCATCCTGGGGGAGGACGCCTTTAATATAAGGATTCACATGAAGTAATTAGTTTGAAGCCAAAAAGAATGACGGAGCGTAAATGGCTAGTGCTTTAATCAGCCCTAAAACAAAAAAGTAAAAAGTCCCCGGGTTTCCCCGGGGACTTTTTTAGAATATATTTAAGCTACGCCTTCAACGAGGGGCTGGACGAGCGTCACGAGGAGGAGCTTCTTCTCGAGTGTCACGGGCCGGTGGACGAGTGTCACGTGCCGGAGGACGAGTGTCACGTGCCGGAGGACGAGTGTCACGTGCCGGAGGACGAGTGTCAC
>CAWVZQ010000323.1:0-3866 GCA_963934405.1 uncultured Opitutales bacterium
GCATCCCGGCTTAGCTACTTTCTTTGGTCTTCCCTGCCCGATGCCGAATTGACGAAACTTGCCGACAAGGGAAGCTTGAGCGAGCCTGCGGTTGTTTTGGCCCAAGCCAAACGCATGCTTGCCGATTCCAAGTCGGCTCGCCTTGTCGACGGCTTTCTCGATGCCTGGCTGACCTTGGATAACTTGGGTTCCACGCCCCCCGACGAAAGACGCTTCAAGGAATACTACGTCGATCACCTCGGTCCCGCCATGAGGAAGGAAACTCATTTGTTCTTTCGGCACCTCCTCGATCAAAACCGGCCCACCTCCGAATTTCTTACCGCTGAGTATACTTTTGTGAACCCCGCCTTGGCCCGTCTCTATCATATAGATGCGCCCCATCCGGAATTCAACGATCCGAACTCCTTCGTCAAAGTGAGCACCGATGGGAAGCCCCGGGGTGGGTTGTTGGGGCAAGCGTCCATTCATACGGTTACGGCAAACGGGGTGGACACCTCCCCGATTATCCGCGGGGTTTGGTTATTGGAAAATCTTTTGGGTACACCACCGGCTCCGCCTCCCCCCGACATCGAACCGATTGAACCGGACACTAGGGGTTCCACCACCATTCGGGAGCAAATGGAAAGGCACCGTTCGGATCCCACTTGCGCCGATTGTCACCGCAAGATCGACCCCCTTGGATTTGCCTTGGAAAACTTCGATGCCATCGGTCGATACCGCTCCACTTACGGACCGAGAAAAAAAATCGACGCTTCCGGGATTTTGCCCGGAGGGAAGGAATTCAAAGACCTGGGAGGATTTATGTGGCATTTCAGGAACGAGCATCCAAAGTTCGCCCGTGCCCTGACCAACAAACTCATGGAATATGCCTTGGGTAGACAAATGGAGATCTCGGATCGTCCGGAAATCGACCGTATTCTTGAAAAGGTTGAAAAGGAAAAACTTGGTTTTCGGGATTTAGTTCTCGCGGTGGCCTTGTCTGAACTTTTTACCAACCCTTAAAAAGACTATTCGTATTCGGGAACCTTGGCGTCTTTCTCAATCAAAGTGTTTTGCCAATAAACGGAGCCATCTTTTTTTCTTTCGATCAGACGGGCATTGCTTCCGGCGACCGGTTTGGCCGGATTCTTTGGTAAATAAAATGCGAGCTTTTTTCTTATTTTCTTAGTCTTCGGATCGGATGCCAAATTTTTGTATTCATGAGGGTCCTTCCTTATATCGTAAAGTTCTTCCGAGCCATCCGCGTAGCGAATATAGCGATGGGTCTCACTTCGTGCGGAATCATTTCCCGGTCCATGCGAGGTGATGGCAGGGCGGGAACGCGGAGCCCTGGCATCCTTCAGTTGAGGAACCAGGCTGAGGCCTTCGATCTCCCCGGGTACCGACTTCAATCCACATAAATCAGCCAAGGTCGGGTAAATATCCAGCAACTCGGCAGGACGCCTACAACGGGCACCTTTGGAAATCCCCGGTCCTGCGAACATGAGAGGAACACGGGCGGTCGGATCCCACAGGGTATTCTTTCCGGTAATTTCTTTTTCGCCCAAGTGATAGCCGTGATCAGACCAACAGACAATGATGGTGTTATCCTCTAGACCACTCTCTTTCAATGCATCCAACACCCGACCCACCTGGGAATCCACAAAGCTCACCGAGGCCAGGTAGGAGCGAACCTTGTTCTTCACTTGCTTATTCTCATCCAAAAACTTGAGACGTGGTTCGGGAAGCTCCCAATGAAGATACCAGGAAAAGCGTGGAGTATCCTCACGATCATCGCGCCGGATGTGAGGAAGGATCAAGGACTCCTCGGGATAGAGATCAAACCATTTCTGCGATGCATAGAGAGGCACGTGCGGACGGAAAAAGCCAACCGCCATGAAGAAGGGATTCTTTGGCGTTTGAGAGAGTTCATTCACCGCCCAGTCCGCTGTTTTGCAATCCAGTTGATCCGAGTCCTTGGGCGGCCAAACCCCCCAATCCACCAGCCTATGATTCTTGGGGGTGTTCACCAATTTTTTATCGGGAAACCGGTTGGGGAGGGGAGGACGGTTACCCGCCTTGTCAAATTCTCCCTTGGGCAAAGCGGAGTGATAGATCTTGCCCATGGTCGAAGTGGCATAACCGTTGAGTTTGAATGCCTTCGGAATCGTCACCTGGTTGGCATATTTCGGTACCTTCTTGAAAGAGGGTTGGAGGGAATAGATTCCGGTGGTCGATGGTCTGAGCCCAAGCATGACTGAGGTTCGGGACGGGTTGCATACGGGAGCCTGGCAATGGGCATTGGTAAACAAAGTTCCCCTCGCGGCCAGCCTGTCGAGGTTAGGGGTCTTGACTTGAGGATGGCCACCCAGGCAACCAATCCAATCATTGAGATCATCTATAGCCAGAAACAGAACGTTTGGCTTGGCTTGGGCATTGACCGATGACCCTAAAATAAAGAGGAGAGCAAGAAAGATTGAGAACTTCATATTATAAAAAGGGGGCTAGACAAGGATCATGCAGGTACGATTGCCCCATGTTCGCGTAAGAGCGAGTGGATCTCGCCCAATGGAACTTCCTTTGGAGTTGCAGACGACTTGGCGGCAAGCACGGCGGTACAGGCTGCGGCCTGGCCCATTCCCATGCAGGATGCCTGGACACGGGCTGCGGAATTGGCATAGCGATCACTAGACAGGCAACGACCGGCGACCATCAGATTCTTCGATCCTTTCGGAATTAGAGAACCCCTTGGAATGGTCGGAACCACTCCCCGCTTCAAATGTTTGGGCACCACTCCATCCTTGGTGTGCAAGTCGATCGGATAGAAGGAATAGGACAAGGCGTCCTCAAATTTTCGACCGGTTTGGTAGTCATGGACTGTGATCATGGTTTCGCCTTTGATGCGAAAAGTTTCACGGGTTGCGGTTTCGTTCATCATTCTGTCGATACTGGCATTCTCACCGCCGGGAATAGTCTTAAGGAACTTGAGCATTCGCAGGACCGACTTTCGCCCCGCCAAGTTGGTTTGGGTCTGAGTTCCCGCATCGGTGGAATCCGCCCCGAAGATATGATTAACGTTACCTCTTTTGCTGCGGATGGGTTGCATCGCTTTGCCGCTCCAGGTATCTCCCTTTTGTAATCGACCTTCCTTGACTGCATCATTGTACATTTGCTGAATCTGCTTGGCGTTCTTGTTGACCAGCTCCATATCCAAACCCTTGAACACCACGACCTGAGTGCCTGGCTGACGCTCATCTCCACGCATTCTTTCGTACCCCAGCATTCCGACCACGGTGGCATTGCCACTGCAATCGAGGATCTGCTTGCAACGCAGTTGATAATTTACCCCTTGCCCCCGTACGTTCACCAGCCAGCCCTCGGGAGTCTGAGTGACCTTTTCCGGGAACTGGTAATAGGCAAGCGATACGCCTGCATCGAGGCAGGCTTCCTCGGCAAGGAGAGAATACAACTGTCCGTTTAGATCCACGTGATAGGGAACGTGCGACCGGTGATTCTTCGTGAAATCCTGAAGCTTGCGACCATCGATCTCGACTGATTTCGCAACCAGATCCCAACCGATCCCCGAAATGATTTGCTTCCCCCAGGCATGGAAGAGACCGGGGAAGCATACTCCTCCTGTGGTGGTGGTTCCTCCAAGCTGTGAATTCCGTTCCAGCAAAACCGTCTTGGCACCGAGACGTCCGGCTTGTATCGCCGCCACGTGCCCGGCGGATCCGCCCCCTACGACCAGGACGTCAACGTCGAGCATCGATTCATTTTCATTAACTGAGGGAGGATTCTCAGCACTCGCCTTACAGACCAGACCGGAGGAAGCCAGGATCGCAGTCCCAGCGATCTTTGATTTAAAAAAGTTTCGTCGATTCATA
>CAWVZQ010000324.1:0-3866 GCA_963934405.1 uncultured Opitutales bacterium
ATCATGACAATCAAAACAGTGGTTCTCAAACTGCTCCAAAGCAGCTTCTTTAAGCCCTAGGGGAGTTGCAGGATTTGCTTCTATAAAAAAAACGCCGCTAAAAAAATACAGCAACAAAACGTTAGCTATGAGTAAATATTTTTGACAATACACCTGATTCATTTTCACCGAATCCTGATGTTATCTGGAGGGAACATAGCCCGCACTGAAAAGCTAGCGTCCAGTTGACCGGAAACCGGCTCGTACTCGCCATCCTTGTGTTTCTTCAAAAAGAGTAGGTATTCGGGCTGACTAACTTTTCTTAATCCCAGACTTTGCTGATGCAACTTGCCTTTATTCTTCACATTTTGCTTAACCTCAATTTGCAGAGGCTCCTTCAAAAAAGCAACCAAGCCCGGACCGTCATTATAACGCACAGCACCTTCCTTGTACCTGAAATGATTTAGCCAAATACATAGAGGAGGGTCGCCTTTCAGGGCAAAGTTGGCTCCGAAAACAGTCATAACACCTTCGAATCGAACCTTGTCAAAAAACTTTTCATTCCATTCTTCATCGGTAGCACCCCATGCTTGGACATGCGCAATGACAACAAGATCCGACTCCTTAAAAAGACGCTCATAAGGCCAATCTTCGACTTTCCGGGCGGAAACTTCAGAAACAATCAGCATGCAAAACAGAGCAAGTGCGATAATGTTTTTCATGGCTTGTATGACAATAGGGAATTTATGATGACCACAAATTTCACTCAACCGGCGAGAGCGTAAATTCCTTGATGGCCAGCCCCTTCTGCGGCGGGGCGTCGCGCCATAAGCGCAGAGTATTTTCTCCCTTTTGCAACGTAAGCTCAACAGGCTTCGAATCCTGCCACTCGCCCTCGGTGAAGGGCATTGGCATGGCGACATCGGCTCTTTCATTGGCCGAGACCTTGAGCCACTGGTCGTAATTCACCGTGACCACCTGAGCGGTCAACGCATACTTGCCCGCTTGTGGAACCGAAATCGTGTACTCGAAGCGTGACTTCGTAGCCTGCCTGGGCCCGGTCGGGTCTTTCGCAGGGCTCACCGAATAGTAATTCTTGTGATACTTGTCCGATATCCGCTCGCAGACATTACCGTAGATGTCGTAGAAACCCCACGGGTTGGGCTTCTTCTGCCCGACGGGGTGAGACTTGGCACCGCCATTGTCCTTGTACCAGGCGTAGTCCCCGATCTTGGAGGGATCATCACCGAAGAACCACTTGGTGGAACGCCCTGCGCGACTGGCGTATTCCCACTCGGCCTCGGTGGGAAGCCTAGCTTCAACATTGGCGATCTCACTAAGCCGGATGCAGAACTGCCGGGCGTCCGGTTCAGAGACGTTGTCGACCGGACAATCTACCCCCTTGGTAGAGCGGCTGGGGTTTTGACCCATGGCAGCCTGATACTGCGCCTGGGTCACCTCGTACTTGCCAAGGTAAAACCCTTGGGTGAGTTCCACTCCATGTTGGGGAACTTCCACGCATTCGAAGCGGCCTCCTTTCTCGTTCTCACCGCCCATCAAAAACTTGCCCGGTTTCACGTAGATAAACTCCATGATCACACCGTCCCCGAGATCGAGCTTAAGTTCCTTGGCCGGTTCCTTTCCCGGCGCAGGAGTAATGGCCGCCCGCAGGCCCCAGTTCTCATACCGGCCGTAACCACCACTGAGCATGCGTATACCGGAGGTGCACGCATCAGGCACCCCTTTCCAGGTACCGCCACGCATGATCGTGAGCCCTTCGGGTGCAAACCGGGGAAGGAAAATTTGCATGCCGCCTTCAAAGCTCTTCATAGCCAGGACTTCACGCGGATTACCCGAAGACTGGGTGTAGGCAGCGGCGGGGATTGAAATGATACCGTCTTTACCATGGCGGACTACCTTTTCGCCAGTCGAGATGGGCGCGGCCAGCACTTGTTCGGCAATTGTGGACTTGTTGGACTCACCAAGCTCCTCTCCCAGGGCTTCCAGGGTAACCTCTTTTAAGTCATCGATGATTTCGCGTTGAGTTTTAAGCGCCATGCGGTTCCAAAAGTTGGGTTTCAAGGTCACCTGACTGTTAAAGCGAAGGCTCGGGTCGTTTTGCCCGTACACCCGTTTTTCGCCAAAGACATCGCCGATCCATTGAGACCGCTTAACCTTGAGAAATTCTTCCTTGTCTTTGCGCGCCTTGGAACTGGCGAGAAAGTCCACGTCCTTGTAATAGCGCGTAGCCGTCCATCCGGAACCCCAACCCGGCCCCAGATTGACGCACCAACCGCCGGGTGTCCAACGGGCAAGAGCTCCGTGTCCTCGACTTGGGCGCGCCGTTGTCGGAACTCCAAAGGAGCGGAGAATGAAGCGACCGAAGAAGGCCCGTCTTCCACAAATGCCTCCGTTCATGATGATGTTCTGATACTTCTGCAATTCGGGCCTGTCGTATTTGACGTCCCCCGAACCGTATTTAACCTCCGAACTCACAATGCCTACATAACGCCAACCGAAATTGGACTCGTATATGTGGTCGGGTTTGAAGTTGCGAAGCATCTGGCGCCCCCAAGCCAAAATTTCGTCGGGCTCGTCCCCGTTAATGACCATACGCAAACTCCAAACGCTCAAGCTCTTGAAGGTCGGATCCAATTCGCCGGCGAGGTAGGCCTTTTCATAGTGAAAATAGCGTTTGATGGGATCGATCGTAGCAGGCACGTTCTCCTGCACCTTGGGGTTGGTCTGCGTCACCGGTACGGCATGCTCGAGGGCAATGGCCAGAGCCAGACGCTCGAGAACCTCGCTCGCCGATTTCTCGCTGGCCTTGCGGATCTGCTCGTAAATCTCCATGGCCTCCCCATAGCGGGCGGGTCCGTATCCCTTTCGGATCCGCTTAGCCTTGGCTCCGTCTGCGATCAACATCCGCTTTAATAATTCGGCGTTGGCCAGTAACCGCTCAATAAGCGCAAAATGCTCTTTGCTCTGTTGACCGAATTCCGCGAGACCTCGAGGCGTGGCGTCGAGCAGTACGACGTACTTGACCAACAGCCCGTCCAGCTTGTCGCTGACCATAAAGGGAGCAAACTTCTCTTCCTGCGTCGGCCCCTTGCCCTTGGGGCCCGCTTTCTTTCCTCCGCCCAGCAATTCCTCCAACGAATTGTCACCATCCTTTTTCTTGCTCCCCAACTCAACATCCGGAAAGTCTAATTCCTTCTTCCGAGCTTCATCGGTTGTAGGCGCGGGCACGAAGGGAATTTCCTTTACGATCTGGGAGCGAAGATTCTCCAGTTGCTTGGCATAATGAGCCTCGATCCTCTGACCGGATTCTGTAAGAAGCGGTTGCTTATCCTCAATGAGTTTAGCCGCCCAAACACTCTGCATACCTATGGACAGGACAATCAGCCCACCGTAAAACCTGAATTTATTCATGGATTCCTTTCAATGTTGATTTTATCACCGTCGAAAAACTGCAATAATGACTCTATTTTGATTGCCCCAAAAGTTCGACCATCGCCTTGCCCATGCCGAGACCAACGTTCATGTAGGTCTTGGCATTTCCGCCGTAGTGGCCGCCGGAACTGGAGCCCATGCTCAATGGGTGGGTGTAGACGGCAGAAACGTTGCCCTTGAAGTCTGGGTACTTCTCTCCGTCGGCAACTGATAGCATCGCGTTGAGGATCTTCCCGCCGCCGTCGGTTGCTCCCTTCTTGGTCTGGCCGAGCGAGGCGCAGACGAACGGTGCTTTCGGTGCGTTAAAATCTTTACGAAGCGTGTTGACGAGATGGACTAGGTTTTTCTCGTATCGACTGGACAGCGCGGCGCTGCGGCTGTCGCGGTCGCCCTGCCACCAAAGGAAGCCAGCAACCTCAAATTCGGTCGCGCCA
>CAWVZQ010000325.1:0-3833 GCA_963934405.1 uncultured Opitutales bacterium
TCTTTGCTCTTCCCTTCGTTGCCGGCTATCGGCGAACGGATTTCGAGACGACCATCTGAATACTCAGTTGCGTAGCCTTCCGCAATTAGCCAATGCAGGTCTCGGGCAAGAGTGCGGATGGCATCTGAATTCTTGGGGTCATCTTTCTTGTCGGCGGAAATCCCAAGATGCTTTTCAGCCAGTGAGCCTTTTTCGGAAAGCGGGTGTTTTTCGACAAAGGAAATGAGTGCCTCAATCGAGGGAGAGAAACATTCGCCAGCGACACGGCGACGGCGTTTAATGGGCGAGAGATAGGAGATGCCCTTTTTCCCGCGCTTGAAGTGGTGAAACTTGGCGGCGCGAAACCGACCCAAAAGAGCCAAAGCCGTATCTAGTGGAAAGCGACGCTGCTGTTCAAGAGTGATCTCAATATCGTCTTTCAGGATACCTGCGGAAAGATTCTGCAGCGACCTTCCGTGAAATTCGGTATTTGTACAGGTCTGGACGAATGCAGAAGATTTATGGAATGCGAGGTGTTTGCGGAGTGCTTCAAGGCTGCCAAAGTTTTCAGGATCGTCATTCTTGGGCCTTGTAAGTTTATATTTTCGAGCCTTTCGCATTTCTTCTATCCAAGCGGTCGCAGCCTCGGGCTCGCGGACAGTTTCAATTTTCTTCTCGAAGTTATCAAAGGCGATATTGGCGAGTTTAGTGGCGTGGTGTTCGCGAATCATTTCCGCATAGCGATGATAATTAGGGGGCGCGAGCCAATCTCCCGTAATACCGCATCTATTGATGGCAGGGAAATTACCTGACGGAGGTTCTGTTTCGACCTCTTCGACATCGTATATATTTCCCAGTCCCTTGGCGATGAGATGATCAATTACTGCCTCGGGGGAGTCAAAGACTAACCCGTCTAGTTTAGAGACGCACAATGTTTTTTCTTGATCGATTGCCTCCTTGGGAATGGACACTCGGACGACAAACCGTTCTGGCTTTGCCAGAATCGTGGATGCAAGATCAAACAGCTCGAAAGTCCGTCCTGTTTCTCGAAGATTTGCGGCAATTGCATTGAAAGTTTCCGGCGAGGGGAAAAAGCTTATTTTGTGGAAGGGCTTCTCGGTTCTCGGTGCTCTAGGGTAATTTGGTCTGGCTGAGTTGTCTTTTCGAGACTGTCGTATCTTTCCGCGTTCACTTTTGAAGTGTTCTCGCGAGCGGCTGTCACTTGGTGCTCGCCCGCTTTTGCGTTCTCGGTGAGCGGTTTGTTCTATAGACTTTTTTTTGCTAGGGCGAGCCGAAGATAAGTTGTCCCCGCTCCACGAAGGACCAAGGTTCGCATCTAGCAATGAAGCTAGATCGGGTTGCGCTTTGTCGGACATTGAATCTTCGGAGTGTCGTGCCATTCTTTGACTATACATGATTACAAACCTCTTCCCCTTTGACAAGGGCTATGCTTAAACGAATACAAAGTTAAGAAATTTTCTTGGATTAACGACAACAGTGTGCCATTCTCGAATTTCTTTCATTCACGGGATGATGAAAGTTTTACTTCAACTCAGCTCAGGTGGCGGAATTGGTAGACGCGCCAGGTTAAGGACCTGGTGGGGTAACCCGTGGGGGTTCGAGTCCCCCCCTGAGCACCAAAAGCAGTTAACCGCCTCCGCTAACCTTTTTTGATTTTGTCAAAAGTTTTATGGCTTATGCGAAGGCCCTCCTTGTAGTCATCCTTAAAAGTGGGATTTCCAAGGTAGTCAAAACCTTCGAAAAGGCCATGTCGCCTGTTCTTTTCGTAATGTTCAAGAAGATGTACATGAAACTCCCCTCCCCGTTCCCTATACTTTTTTATGGCCCACTCGTTTGCTTCGGGTGATGGGTATTGAGGGAATTTCCGTCTGGCATCTTCGTGAACTTCAAGCCAGAGCGAGGCGTATATCTTCTTCTTTAGGTGCGCATCACTCTGGGTTTTGTAATCTTCGGGATCAATCGGGTCATTAAAATAATAAATGTGTGCCCCGTGTTTCTCTCCCCGCGTAAATTCTTTATCAAAAACTTGTATTCCATTTTGCCTAAATCGTTCCCATTTGCCGTGGAGTTCACCGGAAAGGAATTGTTTAGTTTCGTGAACTTGCCCATTGTCGAATTTTAGCTTGGTGGTACCGCTGTAAGGCAACGCTTCGACTCGACCGTCTGCACCGTATGCATGTACGCGCGGGGTATCGTACCACTTTCCGCCGCTAATAAATTCTACGCCCGTCACTTTACCATTTTTGACTGTCACTTTCCCCAATTTAAAGGTCTCTGATCCGGTACCAATTACTTCCGCCGTGGTCGTGGGCGAATAACCCGACCCGCCTGCAGTAACGATCAAACGAACCACTCTGCTTTTTTTATCTATTTCTGGTCCAACTGTTGCGCCCTGCCCCTTCCAAAAGAGGTTCTGGTCGAGAAAAATCACTTGGGTGGCCTCCTTGATGTGCATTTTTGATGCATCGACTTCCAGTACTTTGTAAGGACACCAAGGAAGTGAATCGCTATTATGCGAGAATTCATGCCACCAAGACTTTAAATTCTCTGGTTTCCCCCCAAATTTCACCAATACAGCAAGTCCACCTCCACCGATCAGCAGCAAAATTCCAAATAAAAGCCCTTTTTTCATGCTTCCTTAAACCTATTATTTTGTAACCAAGAATGTAGTCTGGCAAGAGGGAAAGAACAAATGAAAATCTCTTCGGCGAACCTTAAATCGAATTTGAGCACCTGTGAACCGTCGATCGAGCAAGGCTTTTAACAAGTAAGGGCCCCTTGTAAACGAATCCTGAATAGAGTTGAATGAGGGATGCTCCGGCATCCAGTTTTTCTCCGGCAGATATGGCGTCATAGATTCCGCCTACTCCAATTATTGGCATGCGACCACCTGAAGCCTTGGCGAGATAGCGTACGACCTCGGTCGAGCGTTTTCTTAGAGGCAAGCCGCTGAGACCTCCAGCTTCCGTGCAGCATGCTGAATTCGACTCGGCGCGGCTAACGGTTGAGTTCGTGGCAATAATTCCATCAATTTTATGAAGAAAAGCAAGTTCGAGCACAACGTCTAGGGCTCGAAATGATTCGTCCGGAGAAATCTTTAACAATACTGGAACGCGTTGCCGCCCCATTTTCGCCGAAAAATCCTTCCTCGCCTGATTGATGGCGGCGAGCAGTGGTTCTAGCCGATCAGGTTTTTGGAGTGTTCGAAGGCTTCTGGTATTGGGGCTACTTATGTTAATCGCGATGTAATCCGCCTGGTCTGCCGCAATTTTGAAGCATGTAATATAATCCTCTGCGGCCTGATCGAGGTCAGTTGTTTTTGCCTTGCCGATATTGATGCCTAGGGGTGCATGGCGTTTTTCTCTCGGATAGTTTCTTTTAATCCGGTCAGCTACGATTTCTGCTCCATCGTTGTTGAAGCCCATTCTGTTAACAATTCCCCCCACAGAGGGATAGCGAAAAAGTCTTGGCCGTGGGTTGCCAAGTTGGCTTTGAGGAGTTATTGTCCCAATTTCGACATGCCCGAAACCAAGGGCAAACGCAGACTGAATAAATTCACCGTTTTTGTCCATGCCTGCGGCCAAACCAATGGGATTGGGGAAATCCAAGCCGAAAAGACGAACGCGGGAAGACTCGGTACGACAATAAAGGGACGCGAGTCCCCTCAATGGACTGGCCTTGCCGAGAATTCGCATAGAAAAAGCCGCGATTCGGTGGGCTCGCTCAGCTTCTAGCTTAAATAATAACGGCCTAAAGATTTTTTCGTAGAGAAGACTCATAATTACAACGGATATCAATTATTCCATCTCTTCCTGTTCTGCAAAGTTTTTGCT
>CAWVZQ010000326.1:0-3814 GCA_963934405.1 uncultured Opitutales bacterium
AGTTGCCTAAACCAACCCTCGGAGAAATGGCCTGGAAAAAACTGTCATCACTGAACGACCGATATCTTACTCGGATTTGGTTCAAGTTCGACCGGATTCCCGCGAGTGTCCGCTATCCTTCTTCAGGCTGGATGATTCCCGTTATATGTGGGTTTTTGACCATCCTTACCTCTGCCTGTACGGAAAGTGATCTTCTTACCCATGACAATGCGACCGATCATCCCTTGCCTCCAACTTTCGGAAATTTGGGTTTGGAGAGCGACCCTTTCGTCAATGCCGCGACAAAAGACTCTCAACTAGCTGTTCTCCATGCGCTTTTTGACCCTAAGACTGGCTACCGTCTGCCGGGAACTTACAGCAAAGCGAAACTGGATTCATTTTTTCTGGACATCCGCTCCGGATACTTCGTCAAGACTGAAGGCATTGACGAACACATCCGCCGAGAGTACCACACGTTTACCCACGCCATGGACATCGTTGTCACCACTCACGGGTTATTACGCGGGGGTGGCGCCGTATTTCTAAATGCACACGAGCAATCCGCCCTAGTCCTTGCCGCACTCTCCCACGACGTATTGCATTCAGGCGTCAGCAACGCCTTCCTGATCAACGTCGATCATCCCCTCGCAAAAAAATGGGGATCCAAGAGTTTGCAGGAGCGGCGTTCCGCAGATCATACGTTGATGCTGTTGGATAAGCACAATATTCTTGTGGCGGAAGATGGGGTGGAGGAGAGCTTGAAAAGCTCGATTACCGATGCTCGAAGAATTATTGAAGAAACCATTCTCTGGACTGACATGGCGCGCCATAAAGAGCAGATGGAAAAGGTCGCAGGTGCTTTGGGTCAAGTGACTGCCGCCTTGCAGGACGTTCGTGAGGTGGTAATGACTAAAGGCGGAGCGACCGTTGAGGATGTTCGCGCAGGAGTGAACGTCTCATCCAGCCTCGACAAGGAAACCCGTATCTTGCTGGCGGCATTTCTTCTTCATTGCGCCGACATCAGCAATCCCTCGAAAGATTGGGCATTGTGTGAACGATGGGCAGTGATCGTAATGAACGAATTCTTTTCGCAAGGAGACGTCGAGAGAAAGCTCGGGCATAAACTTTCCATGAACTGCGATCGAGAATCTGTATCGGTTTCCAAATGCCAGCTAGGATTTGGAAATTACGTCATTCGCTCCCTGCTTCAACTACTTGAAAAGTTGGTGCATACGGCGGGAAGTCAGTCGCTCGTGAACTTTGAGGCAAATCATAAGCATTGGGAAGAGATCGCCCAAAAGGAGGCCGAAAGCGGGAAACCTTATTTGATGAATCTCAATCCACCCTCCAAAGAAGGCGGGTGGCTAGGTGAACTCAGAGAAAGAGATTAAGGGCAGACCTCCCTTCGACTCCAATGAGCCCAGCCACTCTCATAGTCACCGCAAACAGGTAAAGACAAATGGTAAGCCGGCGCCCATAGTCGAATGGCGTGAGAGGCGAGACTCGAAACCCGCGACCGATGCCCTTGATCGAGGTGGTGATGAACGTAGACTTATAATTCGTAAGCTTGTCGGAACGTTTGATTCAACTGATCAACCCATTGTCATGAAAATTATCTCTCTTTTCGCGATCACCTTGATCCTAAAGGTAAATATCCTAGCGGAAAATTCGGTTCCAACGGAAACCGCGATTCAATGGGTTACCGGATCCAGTGAATATAAGGCTGTCTGTCTGCAAACCTATGTAGCTGCTTGGGAAAAGGTCGAGACGGCCGCTACAAACTCAATAGGGGCTTGGGCCATAGTGATGGATATAGATGAAACGGTACTCAGCAACGGACAGTACCAGTTAGAACTTAACTCAAAGAAAGCTTCGCACAGTCAAGAAGCTTGGGAGATATGGGTAAATCGAACCGAAGCGAAACCGGTTCCGGGCGCCAAGGAATTCATATTGAAAATGCGTGGTTTGCCTAATGGTCGCATCATTTTTCTCAGCAACCGGTTTGCTCGTAATGCGAAAGCGACTCGCCGCAACCTTCAAAAACATGGACTAATCGAAAAGGACGACGTTCTTCTCCTGAGAAAGAACCGAGGTGACACCAAGGAGAAACGACAACAGGAAGTGTTTATGGGCACGGGCAGAATGGCTTCGCATGGAAAAGTCAGGGTGTTGGCCTGGTATGGGGACGCTGCCCATGATTTCCCCCATGATCCAAAGCTAAAATGGGGAAAGCAAAAATTCATGTTGCCCAATCCGGTATACGGAAGTTGGTAATAATCATTTTTCTCGAGTCGAAATCCGGAATCGAGTTCTCATTCTTTTACCAAACGGGCTTTTCTCCTGTTCCATCGTAAGTCTTAGCTAAGCCCGCCTTCATTAGTAAGTCGGCAAGAGAGTTTCCGTCCACGTAAACATCGGCAATAATTCGGAAATACTTCCCGCGCTGGGGATTTTTCAACTCTATGATTTTCGCCCCCATCAAAGCCTTCTCGGTCAGCTTGCGGGCTTTTTGCGCAAGAACTTTCACGCGATCTTCGGAGCCTCGAATTTCGGGCGTATCCACGCCTAACAAGCGAATGGATACGTCATCACCGAAAAGAGGGTGCACACCTGCCAAGTCGATCTTGAACGTATCACCGTCATAGATACTCACGACTTCCTCTGGGGTAATGGTGAAAATATCTCCGATGGTAGCAACCTGGGAAGCAGGCGTCTCACTTTCAGTATTTGAACTAGCGGTGAAGTACGAAACGGAAGAAAGCGTTAGAGCAATAACTGCTACGGTACCGGCGATCAGGTACAGCTTCTTGCGTGATTTCGTTTCCGGCACGTCCACTTCGGTCAATTGTTGAATCTCCTGAGTAATGCCGGGAACGTCCGCGACAGTTACCCAGTTGGTTCCGTCGTGACAGGCATAGTCGGTAGCCTGGCAATGCCCCGCCTCCATGTGTTTACGGAGTTGCACCACGGAAAAAGGTCCCGTGGGCACACCGTCCTTCGTTAAGTAGACCTGCACGACTTATACGCTCTAGCGAGGTGCCGTAACGAAAGTCCCTCGATACTCACCTGGCCTCATCTCGAAGTGAAAAAATCAAATGCAATGACACCCCTATCCCCTCTTATGCAATAATCCCAATACTTTAATTTCATTACAAATAAACAATTAAAACGATTAAAAGAATGGGTTAGACCGAAAAATAATAAAAGTAACGGAGCTAATAGGCACGAAAGCATTATGCAATATCCCAAATCCTCATAATCTAGGCAAACCTCTTCTGGGAACCTCAAGATAGAAGCGAAGGACTAAGAATTGAGCTATGTCACACGAACATGCAGAAAAAGATTCGTGCATAGAATCGCAAAGTTGCGATGACTATTCAGTTAGAGAAACTAATCCATATGCACGGCGAAAGAAAACGCAGAAAAGCGAATAGGTCGCTACTTGAATATCGTTTCGAATGGTGCGGGAGGCGGGACTTGAACCCGCGACCGATGGTTTAGAAAACCATTGCTCTATCCAACTGAGCTACTCCCGCAATCCTAGTTGCCGCAATCAATCAACAGTTACACACTACGCTTTGGTGAAGCGAAATGGAAGGCAAATCCGAGGATCGCTGAAGACTCAGGAGAGAAAATCAGCGGAAAGATGGAGGGAAGGCAAAGACATCAAAAGGCTTACCTAAAGTAAACTGCCGGAACGATGGAAAACCAAAGAGAGAAATCAGAGAGGATTAATGTTCAACAGAAACGCGAAGTTACTTTCGGTAAATGTTATTCGCCAATTTTATTTGTCGTAGGTTATCGTTTCAATTTTTCCATCGATGGTGTGGATCTC
>CAWVZQ010000327.1:0-3806 GCA_963934405.1 uncultured Opitutales bacterium
GGCAACTCGGCAAGCAAAGCGTGGTACGAGAAGGGAACTGGAAACTCTTGCACAGTCCAAACGATAACAATCGCCCAGAAGGTCGAGAACCTTCGGGAAAGGTTTTTCTCGCCAACTTAGACGAGGATCCGGGCGAATCAAAAAACCTAGCGAAGAAACATCCCGACGTCGTGAGTCGACTAACCGAGCTCAAGCAAAGCTACGTAAATGGGCTAAGAGCTCCGCGAAAGTAGTTTTCCAGCGGAGTCGTCGCCATCCTCGCGACCAATGGTTTCCTCACGAACCATTTTGGCTTTCTTGCTCTCGCGCATGCCTTCTTCCATACAGCGACGATTCCAGCGACAGGTTTCCGGATAGGCGCAACAATCCGCAACGCATTCGGGCAACTCGGATTCGGTATCTTCTTCTTTCACGTCACTAATGAAATTTTGGCAAAGTTTAACGAAATGGCGGAGAGGGAGGGATTCGAACCCCCGGTACCTTACGGCACACCTGATTTCGAGTCAGGCACATTCGACCACTCTGCCACCTCTCCGCTAGCACTGAATAATTCCTTTTCGCGAATTTACGGGCAAGAAGCAAATATAATAAGGAAATCACAAGCCATGGGAAATTCATTTACACGCTTGCCCGTGATCTTGGAATGTTGTTTCATTACTTTTATGAAAGGCTTGTATTTCGTCCATGCACCGCTGGTAGCACTGGCCATGTTTTTGTCGTGTTGCAATTCATCCAAGCAGGCAACTGTCGACTTTGCGGACGGGCGCTATGAAGGAATGGTTGACCGATCGGGCCGCAAACACGGCATGGGTTCCTATGTATGGAAAGATAAATCCAAGTATGAGGGACAATTTGAAAAAGACGCTCGACATGGAAGAGGCCGATTCACTTGGAAATCGGGCGAAATCTACGAAGGTGAATACCTGAAAGGAAAACGTACGGGGCAAGGTAGCTACAAGTGGACGAATGGTTCCAGCTACGTTGGAGAATTTCTAAACGGAAAACGTCACGGGGAAGGCACGTTTGTCTCTCCAAACGGAGCTCGCTATCAAGGTAATTGGTCTAACGACTTGCAGGATGGCGAAGGTGTAATGACGAGGGCAGACGGCTCAAAACTGGTTGGCATCTGGAAGGCTGGGAAACCTCCGTCATTGCCGGAACCACTACCGGAACCTTCGCCAGTCCCGGTTTTGCCAGCTCCACCTGAACCAAAAGTGATTGAGGTCAAGACCGACCCAACTCCTCCACCTCCGCCACCGGATCCCATACCTGCACCACCTCCGGTCGTCGAAACGATTCCCACTCCACCTCTCCCGACACCAATTCCGCCGAATCCTCCCGTGGCAGTCGAGCCCTTGCCGCCACCTGCGCCACCACCGTTTCCGGAAATCCCGACTCCCTCACCCTCAATCGAGCCTGCACCACCTCCTGCGCCTCCTTCCGTCGCAGAAGTCTTTGCCCCGCGTCCGGAACCTCCTCAGACTCCCGAGCCGATACCAAAACCACTGCCAACGGCTCCAGCCACGGGCGAGGACGAAGTAGTTTGGCGAGGAACTACCTCACAGGCGGAAAACTATTTCGAGAACCAAGTGATTGGCGGCATAGACGTAGTGCACATCAAGAAGACCGGGCAACCTTTCACGGGCAAATTCGTAATCCTTCGCGACAACGGCTCACTCAAAGGCATGGCCTCCCTAGTCAATGGAAAGTTGCACGGAGAAGAAGTCGTCTACGACAATGCCGGAAACGTAATCGAGCGAAACAATTGGCAAAACGGCCGCTTGCCCGAATAATGATTTGGTGAAAAAAAGCAGGAGGACCGTGGAGAAATCCAAGGTCAAAAGCACTGCTTCACATATTCAAGCTGATCGCTTTCGCTTGAAACGACAACTAGAGAGAAAACCTTCCATGCTGTTGTAGCGGGAACAAGCCCCCGGCATTTAGAAATTGTAATTAAGGTTGGCCGGGTATTGAACCCAACATAGCGGCAAAGGGCGCGGCTAATTCCAAGATCGCTGCAAGACTGTTAGTCTTTTTATCTGACATACCCAAACGGAGAGAAAAGGTGCCCTCCCCCTTTTCACTATTGGCAGTGATGGCGATACCTTCGAACTTGGTCAAGGCACCCGCAATCAACAAGGCCTCCGGTCCTTCCACTTCTTTCTTAACCATCTTCAATATGGATTCCGAACTCACTTGGACCACGAAATCATGCTCCTTGAAGATAGATGCAGTAGAGGAACTGACAGGCGATGAAAAGCCACCGGCGGCGGCAACGTCCTTATTGTCCGACGTAGACACGACCAATGCGCCTTCGATTGGTTGAATGGTAACGCCGGCCAGCGAAGCCATGGCCATAACACCTGCCACCGGAGGATGATTGCTCAAGAGGGATTGAAACTTTGCAGTGTCAATAGAAGCGGCCAATACGAACCGCAGGGGCATTTCGGGCGACATACCAGAACCACCCGTGGAATCTCCGGGACCATCTGGGAAACCTCCTGAAGCTCCACCGGGGGAATCGGTTGAAAGGCCATCATCGGGCACGGCGAACGGAGGAGCTTCCACCGCAGGCTTGTCCGCAGGGACGCCAAACGGATTTTCTTCATCTGTCACAGCTTTCGCTTCTGCAGATACAGAAGGTCTGGCAAAAGGATTAGCCTCAACTCCCGCATCACCAGGCGCACCGAAATCACCGTCAGTAGGGCCAGTTTCAAAGCCTTCTGTGGCTGGCTCGTCTGACTCGCCTCCTCCGCTATCTCCAGTAATATTCGTGACGGAAAAGGCAAACCCGCCCTGAAAAACATCCAATACCTCGCGGGGCTTGAAATTCATGTTGGGGACGGGGTCGTCCAAACCGGGACCACCTTGCGATTCAATGGCCGTTTCCGCCAATTCGGCAAGACTCTTGAGGTTAAAGGACATGGAAAGATTGGCCAAAGCATCAGCACTCAAGAACTTCGTTAAGGCCGAAGAAATACCTCCACCGCCTAGATCGGGAAAATTTTGGGCTTTACCCGAAAACTCCAACACGACTTCTCCCGAATCGAATCGCAATCCTCCGAACAGGGCACCCCCTTCTCCCAAATCCAATAATTCGTCGGGCAATTCCTGACCATCCACGACTGAAGCCAAGTTATCGGCGCTCAAGAAAACACCGGCGTCGTATTTCTTAGCATCAAGAACAGACAAATCGTGAGACTTGGCAAAAGAATCGGAACCATCGGCGTTCATAAACCGAGTGAGTTCATTGACCACATGCTTGGTCTGGCGCATGCTACCGTGATCGCATACTACAAGGACCAACGCATCCTCTCCAAATGCAAAATATGCATTATCGGGATCCCCTTCCCATAATTCGTAGCCATCTTTTGTTTCCCTGTCTCCGGGGCCAGGTTCGATATCGCTCGACTGCAAAAAATCATTAAACTTATCAGTATCTGAAACCTTAGCGGCAATGCCGACAATAGGATCTTCGTCAGGCTCAACGGGGTTGACTAGAAAGTAGGCAAGCAAGGGCTCGGATAGATCAAGACCTGCTGAAGCAGGATCATCAAAAACTCCCTTGAAGGGAGGTGGCACCATATTCTCAAGCATCGATTTGGCTTGCGGGCTACTTTTGCTTTTGTCGAGAATTTGGTTCAGGTCCAACCTAGCCAATGCCATAGCGTTGGCCGGAACCCTGTCCAGCAAGCTTAAGGAACCCGAGGAATTGCCTGACGATGCAGGCGGGGAATTCCCGTTATCGGCGTCGCCACCCTCTTGCTCCTTTTCGGAATCATCACCATCAGCGTCGGCGCCTGCAA
>CAWVZQ010000328.1:0-3778 GCA_963934405.1 uncultured Opitutales bacterium
GCGTTATTCTCCGCTAAATCGGCGACCTCGTATTTAATGAGATATTGCGTGTTGAGACGGTCTAATGAAGTGTCGATTAAGCTTGGTACCGAAGCTATGTCGTTGTTGAGAATAAATCCCTGCTCGACAAAAGAGATTCCATCTCCGGAAAAAGAAATGGTTCGCTTGATCTTTGGGGTGATTGTACCGTCTAGGACGTCTTTGGCATAAAGGCTTAGAACCTGCGTTGAATTAAAGTCCGTCCCGTTCCATAATTTTACGGTTTGCCCGGAATCGTCGTCGTATTGAACGCCACCCTCGGCAATAACGTAAGGAAGGGATGGAGGAGAAGATGTCTGGAGAGCGGTGTCTCCAAAAATCGTGGGCTTTTCTCGATCCAGCACGTCTACGGTGCGCTTCTTGATGCTGTCGTTGCCACTGGAATCCGTTGCCGTGTAGGTGACCTTGTATTGACCGGGCACTCCCATGTTGTCGACGACGTTGGAGGCGTCGATTACAACGGTTATTGAGCTTGGGGTTTCCAGGTCAGGAAAGTGCTGCGACCCGACCATCGAATTGTCGGTGACGTTGACGCCATATTCAGTGTAGGTGCTAGTATTGCCGTCAATGCTCTGGAGGAGGATCAGTGAGTCTGCATCGACTGTTGATCCGTCCGGGCCGACCAAGGTCATAATGGGTGGCGTTTTATCAATGACTGTAATCGTGCGATTGAAGTCGGCGGTATTGCCCGAAGGATCAGTCAAGGTGTAGCGCACGTAAAACTTCCCGAAATTAGTTAGATCCCAAGTATCAACAGTTGATGCATCATGGGGTGTATCGCTTCCGTCCTTGGCATAATCTGTAATCGTGCGCTTGAGCACGGAGGTTTGAGAATAATAATCAATCTGAGAAAACCAGCCATCAGCCCCATTGGAATAGTAGTTGTCCGAGGCGGTGAAGCCGGGGTCGACGTAGGAGGCGTTTGCCTCGATGATTAGGCTATCCGTCCCGCCATCTGCGAAAGCATCGGGAACAATGGAAGGTTTTATGAGGTCTTGCATTCTCACCTTCAAAATAGCTGTTCCTGGATTTCCAAACTCATCTGAGATGGAGTACTCGACTTGGTAGGGGAATTTGGGTGAAAGATCCGAATTCAAGCTATCCTCAACGGCAGTACCCACACCTTTGCCAAACACAAAGGGAACGTCGCCCAAAGAAGTAACGGTTCCAATTGAAGATGCGTTGCTTTCATCCCAACTCTGGGGTGCTTCGTATGGAAAGCCAAGACCAGCATGACGCGTCTTCCTTGCTGTAGCCCCAAGCTCGAAGTAGGTTCCGGAACCAGTGGCATTGACGTCGAGGGTCACTTCCCACACACCGCTATTCTCGGTTCCACGGCGAGGAGTAACGGTTGGAGGGATTGCATCGTCTGCAACGGAATAAACGACCCGAGAAACTTGTGGGTCGGGAGATTGGTTCACATTCTCATCCGTGGCCTTGTAGAAGATTTCGTACTTTCCGGTTTTCGTAAGATCGATCTTGGATCCCAAGGAATCCCGAGCCTCTATAAAGCTGCTTCCTGGAACAGGCTCCTCAACGTCATTAAAAGAGTAAGACAAGGTAATGCCATTAAATACACCGAAATTACTATTAGTGATATCTACGCCAAGAGCATCCTTTGCCGTGGCACCTAGATCTGTATATTCCGTCCCAGCGTAGTCTATGGATTCGGTTTGGTTATATTTATTTACCACAACGATTTCGGATTCTCCGAGGAGAGTTACCCTCGGTCCGGAAAGAACTTTGATTATTCGTTCGTATACCGTGCTCAGGTTTCCAAAGGCGTCTTGGGCTTTGTAAGTAATCCGATACTGTTTGTCGACGCCGGCATCGGGAGCGAGTTCCGTGTGCTCCACGGTAATTGCATCCTCGTCAAGTCCCTTGGCATTATCGGAAAATGTCACTCCTGGGTCATCAAATGATTCACCGGTGTTCTTCAACAAGCGAAAGCCGCGGGCAACAACTTCGGTTCTACCATAATCAGGAGATTCTGGAGCCTTTAGTTTTGCTTGCACGGTAGATCCCCAATCCGGATCCTCGGGAAAAACCACTTCGGAATTGTCACCAACGACCTTGAAAGTTTTGTCGCCGTCGAAAGTAAATACAAAGCTGCTCTCAGAGGTTACAGGTAACATTTCACCGACAGGGGCGGTGGTATCGTAGACCATTAGCGTACGGTTGGCATCACCATCGGAACTGTTTTCGCTTCCATCTGAAACGGTGTAGCCCACTCGATACTCGGCATATCCGGCGCCAGGATCCGGATCAACGAAACCGACGACCTGAATATTGGAAACTTCGGTCTCGCTCAGCTTTGTCGTTGCTCCCTCGGCAATCCTGTAAAAATCGGTTTGAACCTCGGTGGTGAGGTCTCCCTTGTAATTGTCAATGGCAGAGGCTCCGTCGTCTCGATAAGGCACCCCGGCTTCAAGAGCGAGATCGGTTTGACCATCGGACTTGTTGGGATACACCACGGGAGCATTAGTATCTTGCACCTCGACAGTACGCGAAATCCTCATCTCATTTCCGAATTCGTCGTAAGATAAGAATTGGATCTCGTTCGTTCCCAATTTGCTCATGTCGGGATCATTCAATCTCGTTACTTTATAATATTTGACGCCACCAGCACCGAGATCTTTGAACGCATAGGCTCCGGGATCGTTGTATGTGTCGCCGACATTCACGATCAAAGATTTAGTTCCATTTTCTTCCATAGGAAGATAATAGAGCCTCATTTGTGGGCCTTGACCATCATTCCCCAACACAATCACTTCCCTGGTGATAGATACGACGTTCGGTGTCATTGCTTCATCCGAAACCTCATAAGTAACGGTGTACGTACCAACTTTTTTATTGGCGGGGTCTGGATAAATCGGGTTTAGCGGATTGGAAAGGTCCGGAAACATGCCGGCAACAGGATCCGTGACGACGATCTTGTCCGTAAGGTCCCCGGCTCGGGTATCCGTGGCGAAAGCCCCAAGATCCCTGTAAGTGGCATTGAAATCCACAAAAACAATCGCTGAACCGAAGAGTTCGATTTCAGGGGGTGTTGTATCCACAACAGTCACCGGTCGGGAAACCGTGTCGGAAACATTACCAACAGTGGCGCCATCGGTGACAGTGTACATAACGGAATACTCGCCTTCTTCCATGAGGTTGACATCGCTGGAAACTTGAATTTTAGGAAACAGGAAACTTTCCTCATCATAGTTGTCCTGTGCGGTGGCTCCGGCATCCGTGTAAGAAGTGGCAGACTCGACCTGAACGGAGAGCGATCCATTAAGAAATATGTTTGGGGGAGTGAGGTCCGCAACGTGTACAGTGCGGGTCTCGGTGGTGGAAACAGGTATGCCGCTGGGAAGAGTTGCGTTGCGATGGATCTGATCGTTAACCGTGTAAGTAACGAAAAAGGTCCCTATCTCATCATAAGTTACAGCGGAAAGATCCGCCGTTTGAACCATATTCGTGAGATTTTGACCAGGGAAGTCGGGATCGGTGGTGGAGGCAGTAGCTGCGGTAAAACCGGGATCTTGAAAAGGTCCGGAATCCGAGAAAAGCGAGTTTCGGCTTTTTACACTATGGTAAACTACTTTGCCAGTCGGATCAATTCCATCCGGTCCCGCTTCCGAACCGGGATTCAGAGCGATGGTCGGAGGAGTGACAACGACCTTGACAGTACGGGTGGCCGAGCCTTCGAAACCGCGGAAATCGTTGCTGGCATAGATGAGCTTGTACGTCC
>CAWVZQ010000329.1:0-3776 GCA_963934405.1 uncultured Opitutales bacterium
GACTGGGTCGGTTGCCTCGGCGGTCACCCCCAAGCCAAGACCCCCAATATCGACCGGTTGGCCAAGATGGGCACCCTGTTTGCCAACGGGCATTGCCAGTCTCCGGTTTGCAACCCATCCCGGGCCAGCATGATGACCGGACGCTATCCGCACACCACGGGAATTTACTTTCTCAGCCCTGACCTGGAAGAGGCCCCCGTCCTCAAGGACATCAAGACCCTGCCTGAAGTCTTTGCCGACAATGGGTACAAGACATTGGCGGCGGGCAAGATCTTCCATCGGAAAGACAAGCGCTTTTTTCAGGAGTACCTGCCGACGGGTGGATTCGGCCCGAAGCCCAAGAAAAAGATTTCTCAGCCGCACGGACATCCCTTGTGGGACTGGGGAGTCTTTCCGGATGACGACAACCTGATGCCTGACATGAAATGCGCCAAGTGGGCCGTCGAGCAGTTAAAGAAGAAACACGACAAGCCCTTCTTCATGGGGGTCGGGTTTTACCGTCCGCACGTTCCGATGTATGCCTCTCAAAAATGGTTCGACATGCATCCCAGAGGAAAAGTCAAGCTCCCTCTGGTTCAGAAAAACGACCGCAAGGACTTGAGCCAATATGCGATCGACCTGACCAATTTGAATCATGTTTCGCCCACCCACAAATGGGTCAGCGAAGCAGGGCAGTGGGACCATGCGGTTCAGTCCTACCTGGCCTCGGTGACCTTTGCCGATCATTGCCTAGGCCTCGTTCTCGATGCCCTCGAGTCAAGTGACTATGGCAAGAATACGGTCATCGCTCTCTTTTCCGACCATGGGTTCCACCTCGGGGAGAAGGAACGCTGGGCCAAGCGTTCCCTCTGGGAGGACGGGACACGGGTACCCATTATCGTGACGGCTCCGGGCTACAAGAAAGACCAGAGAAGCGAGCGACCTGCGGAGCTGCTTGACGTTTTTCCAACCTTGCTTGAATTGGCCGGATTGCCCGCCGACTCCTCCCAGGAAGGGCAGAGCCTGGTGCCCCTCATGAAGGATCCAAAGAGGGAATGGAATCACCCGGCCATCACCAGTTTCGGACTGGGCAATTATTCGGTACGCACCACTCGCTACCGCTTCATCCAGTACCTCGACGGTTCACGCGAGCTCTATGACCTGAGCAAGGATCCGCACGAATGGAAGAACTTGGCCGCCGACCCGAAGAACAAATCGATCATCGAGGAGCACGCTGCCCACTTGCCCAAGAAGCAACATCCCATCCTTCCGGGCAGGTCGACCGGGCATGCGGCCTACGGGGCGGCCAACGCCAATATCAAGAAGGATTGATCCTTTGCCGAGACCTCCCTTAGGGTACCCAAGATGAGCAGAACTCGAATCACAACCGTGCCGGTTCTGACTATTGCGGCGTTGCTTCTGTCAGGTTTGACGGCAAGCGCCGAGCCGCCTTCCGGTTTCGAAGAAGTGATGAAGCCATTCCTGAAGGAAAACTGCATCCGTTGTCACGGGGAGAAGAAGCAAAAGGGAAAGCTTGCTCTTCATGAGGTGTCGTTTGATTTCACTAGAACCGAGACTTCCGACTTGTGGCTTGAAATTCTTGCCCAATTGACGGCCGGAGACATGCCCCCGCCTGACGAGGAAGAGCAACCGAGCGTGGCGCAACGCAATGTGGTGATCGAATGGATCGACCGTCAGCTGCTGACCGCGGGCTCGGGTGAAACTTACCGCAAAAAGCTGCTTTCACCCGAATACGGCAACTGGGTAAATCACGAAAAGCTATTTTCGGGTGAAATCAAAACTCCTCCATTTTCTCCCGCCCGGCTCTGGCGGTTCAGTACCGAGATTTTTGCCCACAAAGGCTTTGGAAAAGCGAAGAGTCCCTTCAGTTACGTTACCTCGGAGCGTGGGATCCGCGACTACGCGGCTATGTCGATGGCGGATCAGAGCACGGTTCAGATGACGATGATCGTGGCCGACTCGTTTCTAGCGGAGCGGGAAAAACGGGGCGATTTTGCGGATTTCGGGGATGATAAGCCGGTTCCTGAGGAAAAAGCGCTTGTAGAGGTGATCAGGCGGGAGCACATCCGGGTGATCGGACGCTACCCGAACAAGGAAGAGCAGGAGAAGTACCTTGCCTTTCTCAAAAAGAGTATCAAAACTGGTGGCAACCTGGACGGATTCAAAACGACGATCAAAGCGATGTTCCTGAGTCCGGAATCGATCTACCGGATGGAATTCGGCCTAGGTGAGGTGGACCAGCACGGACGCCGGCATTTGTCACCGGACGAGCTGGCCCATGCAATCGCCTATGCATTGACGGATCATAGACCGGACAACCATCCGTTCATTCGAGACGCATTGCAAAAGGGTAAACTGAAAACCAAGGAGGACGTGACCCGTCTCGTTCGGCAATTGCTCGATGAGCAACTCTTGACGGGGCACTGGGACCGGAAGGATCTGCCTCGTATCGGGCGGTTCTTTGAGGAATTCTTTGGTTTTCATCGGGCCGGAACGGTCTTCAAGGACAACGACCGACGGGGTGCGGAAAAGATTAACCAATGGAACACGACCATGCTCATTCACGACGCGCGGATGCTCATTGAGCACGTGCTGAAGAAGGACAAGGACGTCATTGCCGAGTTGTTGACCACGAATGAATACTTCATCGCGCATCCGGGCGACAACGAGTTTGCCCGCGAGCATTACGATAAGAGAATCGCGGAGATCATGGATCCGGGTTATGTTCAGGCGCGTATTGAACTGCGCAAGGAGCAGATCAAGCGGGATTTCAATTTTGAGGATATGCCGGAAAAGGCCAAGGAAGCCTTGGTGAGTGCCCGGCGGGATGCGGAGAAAACGGTTGCGATGTATCAAGCGGCGCTGGACAAGGGAATGCACCGCCATCCCAATTTTCCTTTCGAGGGCAAGAGGCGCGGCATTGCGGATCTCCTTTATATCGAGCCCTACAATTTGCCTAGCAACGGTCGCCATGGGGAACAAAAATGGGACTGGCCCATCGAGCAACCCTTGAAGATGCCCAAGGAGGAACGGGCCGGTTTACTGACCCATCCGGCGTGGTTGACAGCCTATTCACTCAATGAGGGCAACGATCCCATTCATCGGGGAATCTGGGTATACGAACGATTGCTGGCCGGGGTGCTTGGCGACGTTCCGCCTGACGTCGACGCGGCCGTGCCAACCGATCCTCACAAGACGCTGAGGGAACGGATGGAACCGCTGCGAAGCGAACGGTGCTGGAAGTGTCACCGCAAGATGAATCCGCTCGGTGAAACGTTCGAGGTCTTTGATGACTGGGGCCGCTATCGAACCCATCACTACTTCGACGAGAACGGTGAAATCTACATGCGGCGCGACAACCAGTTCGACCGTAAGCTGAAGGAAGACAAACTCACGACCCGCAAGGTCGATGCGTCCGGAGAAATTGCCTTCTCGGGCGATCCCAAGGTCGATGGGAAAGTAAAGGATGCGGTCGAAATGATGCAGCGCCTAGGGCGTTCGGACCGGGCCCGTCAGTCCTTCATCCGTCATTTGTTCCGCTATTTTCTGGGTCGCAATGAGATGCTGAGCGATTCAAAAACCTTGATCGAAGCGGAAAAAGCCTATGTTAATAACGGCGGTAGCTTCAAGGCGCTCGTCGTCTCATTACTCAGTTCCGATTCTTTTCTATACAGACGATAAACATCCTTCTTTATGATTTACAAAAGACGTCAATTTTTTCGGAACCTCTCTGTTGGAGGAAGCGCTCTGGCCTTGGCCCCCTTTCTCCAATCCGT
>CAWVZQ010000330.1:0-3749 GCA_963934405.1 uncultured Opitutales bacterium
TAGCGTCCGGTCAGCAAGCCGTAGCGCGATGCAATACAAGTGGAATGCGGCGCATGGGCATCGGTGAACATCAGGCCTTCGGCAGCCAAACGGTCGATCGCCGGGGTCTTGAGACGTGACTTCGGATTGAAGCATTTGGGATCCCCGTAGCCCATGTCGTCGACAAGAATCAGGAGGATGTTGGGCTTTTTCTTTTCGGCCGGAGCGTCCAGGTTCAGCAAGAGGGTGGCGAGGGCATCTTCCTTGGCTTTGCCGGAATGAAAATCGAGGGCCCGCATGAACCGCGGATGCTCGGACTCCGGCACCTTGGGATCCACAACTAGTTTGGCCAGCAAACCCGGGGCTTGCGGGGCTCGCGAACGCCACACGAGGTCGCGTCCCGCCGGGGCTTTCCAGGCATCGCCGACTTTTTTGAGCCATGCGTCCAGACAGGCCGTTTCATTTCCTTTTTCCCCTATACCGAGAGCTTCCAGATACCAACGGTCCTTGCCATCGTGCTGGAGGGCGAGTTCGGCCCACAGCTCGGCGGCCTCCAAAGTGGCTACCCGATGCAGGGACACGGCGCATTCGCGACGTACCAAAGCGGATTCGTCGCGGACCAAGCGCCGCACCAAGGGCTCGACAGGCATACCATGGCGCCGGGCGATCCGGAGAGCGAGGGCTCGCAGGTTGTCGTTCTCATCCTGAAACGCCATCTCGATAGCCTTAAGGGCCCCGTCCTTGATTGCGGCCAAGGCCCACAAGGCGCGGGCCCGGAAGCGCGGGTTCTTATCGGTCGCCATCTTGGTCAGGTCGGGTCGGGCCTTTTCCTCCATGGCATGCAAGGCGGTCCATGCCTTGTAGCGGACGGACAGGTTGGGGTTCCGCAACGCCTTGGCGGCGCCGGCGGATGTCTTGAAATCGAATTCCGGCACGACGTAGGCATGCTTTGGAGGGGCCATCCGAAAGAGACGTCCGGCATCGTTGACGGTGCGGTGGCAGCAGTCCACCGGATCGAACCAGTCGGCTATGATAAGCGAACCGTCCGGGGCCACCGAGACGTCGGAGGGCCGGTAGTTGCGGTCGCCCTTGCTGTGGACCAAGTTGGTGATGCTCGCCTGGTAGCCTGCCCCGACCTGCTTGGCGGGGAAGGCCCAGACCACATTGCGCCCAGGTTCGGCATGGATCATCTGGCCGCGAAACGGTTCCGGCAAGAGGTTGCCCTCGTAGACGAGTATGCCGGTGGGAGCGCCTCGTCCGGTGATGAGCAAATTGGGTATCACGCCGGGATCGTTTTGGTGCCACATGCGGCGCTGCATGGTGGGTTCCATGTTTGTTCGGTTGGTTTTGTAGTCGGCCCCGGTCTTTTCGTCACGGTATCCATAGTTGCCGTACTCCATGACGAAGTTCACGCGGCAGGAACTGGAGCCGTTGTCATTGTCCGACTGCCACATGGAGCCGAAGGAATCGACTGTCACCTCCCAGTTGTTGCGAAAATTGTGGCCCAGCACCTCGACTTGACTGCCATCCATCTCGCAGCGGATCACCATGCCTTCTTGATAGGGCTTTCGGCTGTTGTCCACGGGATGGCCGAAAACGTCCTTCACCAAGGAACCATCCGCCCGCCACAGACCGGCGCTGTAGTTACCGAAGTTGAAATAAAGCCGCCCGTCCGGCCCGAACATGACGGCATGGATCGCGTGGTCGTGCTGGCCATGCACCGGACGCAAGACCTTGCCTTTGAACAGCAATTTCTTTTCATCCGCCTGGTCGTCGCCATCCGTGTCAGTCAGCAAAAGGATCCTGTCCGGGGCGGAGACGATGGCTTGGTTGCCCAGTACGCAGACCCCATGCACCCCATCGATGTCGGGGTCTTGGTAAAACACCTTGGTCTTGTCGGCCCGGCCATCACCGTCGCTGTCCTCCAAAATCAATATGCGGTCGCCTTCCTTGCGGGCCTTCTTTCGGTAGTTTACCGCCTCCCCTACCCACACGCGACCGCGGTGGTCGACGTCTATACTGGCCGGGTTGGACAATTGCTCGGTGGTCGCAAACGGCTCGACGGCCAATCCCTCGGCCACGACTAGCTCCCCGTTGGTTTGCTGGGCCAAACCAAAGGCGAGACACCAAAGAAAAGATGCAACTGCCTTTGGTTTCGTTCTCACTTCGGCGAGCCGGAGTTTTTCAAGGTGGAGAGGTACTTGATCAAATCGCGGAGCTCGGCCCGGGTGAGCGAATCGGTCAGGCTCGGAGGCATGAGGGTCTGGGCCTTGGAACGACTGGCTAGGTTGGTTGACGGCACGACCACGACGTTCCCGCTGGCGAGGTCGCGTATACTGATCGCCTTCCTTTCGGCGGCTTGCAGGAAGCCACTATGAATACGTCCGTCCTTGGTGGTTATGGTGACCGTCTCGTACCCCTCCTTGATTTGGCGGGCTGGCCACAGCACGGACTCCACGATTAGATCGGTCGGCAAACCGGCGGCCAGAGCCGAGAGGTTGGGGCCCTTGATGGGGCCGGGGGCGCTGGCTACACCGTCCACCTCATGGCAAGCCACGCAACTAAGGGCAGGCAGTTGAAAGATCTTCTTTCCCTTGGCCGCATCACCCTTGGCGAGGGCTTCCTTGGCGAGGGCTGCGACGTAGGCCGAGTTATAGGCCGGGGTAGCGCCTTGCACCCCGATGACGGCATTGAGTGCCTTGACCAAGTTGGGCTCGTTTCGTCCGGCGGCATTCAACCAGCGCCGGACCAGTTTCGCCAGATCGACCGGCAGCTTCTTTTTGCCCAAGGCATCAGCCAAGGCATTGCCTCCTTCGCTACGTTGCAGAATGGCGGTCAGCAAGGCATCCATATCATCGGCCTTCACTTGAGCCAGGAGGGCAGTGGCCAATTGGGCGGCCCGCGGAAGGTCGCGTTGGGCCAAGCCACCGAGAGCGGCGGCCCGGATGGCAGACGTTTCCTTCAAGGAGGCCAAGGATGCCAACGACTCGACCATGGACTCTCCCTTGAACGAAGGGAGGGCTTTCGCGGCGGCCAGACGGACGGGCTCCGGTTGCTTGCGGTCGATGACCAAGCTACGAATAGTTTCTCCATGGGCCTGCAGCTTCCATAAACCGCAGAGCTCGATGGCCTCGGCTCGTACCGCATTGTCTTTATGGGTCAATGACGGGGCGATCAACTGCCCGGCATTGGCAGGCACCGCCAAGTTGCGCTCGCGAGTGGAGGTAGCAAGGGCATGCAAGACCTCCGGTTGGGCGGCCCCCAACTGCAAAGCCAATCCGGAATCGGCATGGCTGCCTATACTGGCGAGCAGGGCGACCAAGGTGGTTCGCCGCTCGGGGGAAAGTTCTTTGTCGGCAAGCTGTTGACGCACCACCCCGGCGACGTCGGCGCCACCGCCTATGCTGATCACCTTGACCAAATGAGACGGCTTGGCGAAGTCCAAGCTTCCCTCGACAAGGGCGGGCTTCCAGTAGGAGGCCAAGGCATGAACGGTTTGGGTGAAGGCAAAATTGATGAAGCGGTCAGTTGGACCGGCGGCGGCTTGGGCGGCAACTGTCATGGCCTCCGCTTGGCGGACGTCGCTGACCGCCACAATTGCCTCCAAGCGAACGCGTGAATGCTTGTCCGCAGCGCTTTGCTTCAAACGAGCCAAGGGATTCTTCAAGCGGTCATGCCAACGACCGGCCACTCGCGTGGCGTAGGCACGGGCCAAGTAGTTCTTTGCCTTGAGAAGCCGGTCGAGTAAGGGCCGGTTGACCACCTCATGC
>CAWVZQ010000331.1:0-3732 GCA_963934405.1 uncultured Opitutales bacterium
GGGCGACGATTCGGAAAACGCCCGCGAAAAGGTGGTGGACGCCTTGCAAAAGTCGCCCCGTTACGGCGAGCATTGGGCCCGCCAGTGGCTCGACCTGGCACGCTATGCCGACTCCAACGGTTTTCAGGCCGACCAGTTGCGCGACAGTTGGGCCTACCGTGACTGGGTGATCGAGGCGATGAACGCCGAGATGCCGTTCGACCAGTTCACCATCGAGCAAATCGCGGGTGATATGCTGCCCGAGGCGACTTTCTCCCAAAAGGTGGCGACCGGGTTTCACCGCACGCCTACCTGCAATGTGGAGGCTGGGGTGCATCCCGAGGAAAACCGCGTTAACCAAGTGGTCGATCGGGTTAATGCCACCGGCACTACTTGGCTGGGAACCACCATGGAGTGTGCCCAGTGCCACAGTCACAAGTACGATCCTGTTTCTCAGGAAGAGTACTATCAGCTCTTCGCCTTCTTCAACAACACCCCTCTGGAAGTGAAAGGAAAGGGGGGCGTTTCCTTCGATTTCTGGGGGCCAACTATGGAGCTGCCCTACGACAAGGGCCAAAAACCTCAAAAACAGGTTGCGCAGGCCACCCTGCAGATCAAGGAAAAGGAACTTGATGCGGCCAAGAAGGATTTCGAAACGAAATTCGAGGACTGGCTTGCAGTCGAACGCAAGAAACTGGGCAAGGATAATCCTTCGCCCATATGGACCGTGCTCAAGCCGACCCAGTGGAAGTCGAGCGGCAAGGAACCGTTCACTCTCCTAGACGACAATAGTTTGGTGGCGGGCGGGAAATCAGGCGAAAAGTCGATTTACGAGATAGAGACCGAGGCCCCGCAAGGCAAACTGGCCTCTGTTCGCCTCGAAACCTTGCTCCACGACAGCTTGCCGAGCAAGGGGCCGGGGCGCAACCGGACCAACGGGAACCCCAACTTCGTGCTCACCGAGGTGACGCTCTCCCTAGTGGAATCCGGAAAGAAGCCTGTTCCGCTCAAGCTCGTCCGGGCCAAGGTGGACTATTCGCAGGGCAATTTTTCGGGCAAGGGGTTGATCGACGGTAAACGCGACCTTCGCAGCGCTTGGGCTATAGCCTCCGAGTTCGGCAAGCCCCATTGGGCCACGATGGACTTGGCGAAGCCGGTTGAGCCGGCTCCCGGCTCCAAGCTGCTCTTCAAGTTGGAACACCTCTACGGGGGTGGCCGCAACGTGGGAAGGCCTCGTTTCTCGGCCTCGTCGGAGCCCGCCCGTCAACCCGCCCTGCCCGAGGAGATCGCGAACCTCCTGCGAAAGCCCAAGCCAACTGCCAGGGAAACCAAGAAATTGCTGGCCCACTACCTCCAGAGCGACGACCAGGTAAACGAATTGGAGAAGGCGGTGGCCGAGGCCAAGAAGAAGGTCGATGCGATCAAGCCGGTCACCACCCTGGTCATGGTGGAAATGGACAAGACGCGGGAGACCCGCGTCATGTCGCGAGGCAACTACTTGGATCCCAAGCAAAAAGTGGAGCCCGGCACACCCGCCGCCCTCCATCCATGGAAGAAGGAATGGCCCGCAAATCGCCTCGGCTTCGCCCAGTGGTTGGTCGATCCCGCCAACCCGCTGGTGGCCCGCGTGACGGTCAACCGTTGGTGGGGGCAATTCTTCGGAAGCGGCATCGTGTCGACGGAGGAGGATTTCGGATCCCAGTGCGAACCGCCGACTCATCCCGAATTGCTGGACTGGTTGGCGGTGGAGTTCATGGAGAACGGCTGGTCGATGAAGAAGCTGCACAAGACAATCGTCCTCAGCGCCACCTACGGCCAGAGCTCGCGGGTGACCCCGGAGCTCCTCGAAAAAGACCCGAACAATTTGTGGTTCGCCCGCGGCCCACGATTTCGCCTTACCGCCGAAATGATACGCGACAACGCCCTCCGCATATCGGGCCTCCTGAGCGAGAAAATGGGTGGCTCGCCGATTTATCCGCCCCAGCCCGCTGGGCTCTGGCGGCAAACCGGCCGCAACGAGCCGAAATACGTCGCCGCCACCAACCAGGATCGTTTCCGCCGCGGTATCTACGTTATCTGGCGACGAGCCGCTCCCTATCCCAGCTTCGTCAACTTCGATGGCCCCGACCGCTCCGCCTGCCACCCCAAGCGCAGCCGCACCAACACCCCTTTGCAGGCCCTCACCTTGCTCAACGATGAGGCCTACGTCGAGATGGCCCTCGGTCTGGCCATACGCGTGCTCGAGGACATGCCGAAGGCGGACCTCGACGAGCGCTTGCGCTACGCCTTTCGCCGCACTCTTGCCCGCGAGCCCGATGCCCGCGAATTAAACGTTCTCCGCGAACTGCACGCGGGCGAACTGGCCCGCTTGACCAAAGACAAGGAGTCCGCCAAGAAATTGCTCGACGGGATAAAGATCATCAAGCCATCCGCCAAGCTCGACCCGAACCAGTTGGCGGCATGGTTCTTTGTGGCCAACACCTTGTTGAACCTCGACGAAACCGTGACCAAGGGATAACAAGAAATTTTCGTGCACCCGATAGACACCTGGCAGCGCAACCTGACGCGGCGGCAATTGTTCCAGCGCGTGGGCATGGGCGTGGGCGGTTTCGCCTTGGCCGACCTGCTGGCCCGCGACCTCGGGGCCTCGCCTGCCGCCAACCAAGTGAGCCACTTCGCCCCGAAGGCCAAGAGCGTGATCTATTTCCACTTGGTGGGAGCTCCTTCGCACCTCGACCTTTTCGACTACAAGCCGGAGCTCCAGAAGCGCACCGGCGAGCTCTGCCCCGCGGAAATGTTCGAGGGCAAGCAACTGGCTTTCATCCGCAAGCGCCCGACCTTGCTCGGTACCAGCAAGGACTCCAAGTTCAAGTTTCGCCATTGCGGGAAGTCAGGCATCATGATGTCGAACCTTCTGCCTCACTTGCAGACCTGTGCCGACGAAATGTGCTTCATCCGCTCCCTGCGTACCGATCATTTCAACCATGCCCCCGCCCAAATGTTCATGCAGACGGGTTTCGAGCGCTTTGGGCGCCCCAGTCTCGGGGCATGGGCCAATTACGGCTTGGGTACCTCAAATTCCGACTTACCCGGTTTCGTGGTGATGGTCACGGGGCAGTATCCCGGTGCAGGCAACAGCGCCTTCGGTAGCGGGTTTCTTCCCTCCGTGTACCAAGGGGTCGAATTTCGGGCTTCGGGTGATCCCGTTCTATTCCTCTCCAATCCCAAGGGCGTGGGCCCAAAGGAACGTCGTAGAGTGGTCGAAGCGGTCAACAAGTTGAACCAGCGCCAATTCGACGACGTCGGCGATCCCGAGATCGCTACCCGCATCAGCCAGTACGAAATGGCTTATCGTATGCAGACTAGCGTGCCCGAATTGAAAGACCTTTCAGCCGAGCCCAAGAAGGTCCTCGAAGCCTATGGAGCCAAGATGGGCGGTTCCGGGTTCGCCAATAATTGTTTGCTTGCCCGTCGCATGGTGGAACGAGGGGTGCGCTTCGTCCAACTCTTTGATCAAGGCTGGGATCACCACGGCAGCGTATTCCAAAGCCTGCCGGGCAAGGCAAAGCAAGTCGACCAGCCCATCGCCGCCCTCATCAAGGACCTCAAGGAGCGCGGTCTGCTGGACGAGACCCTAGTGGTCTGGAGCGCCGAGTTCGGGCGCACTCCCATGGCTCAGGGCGACCGGGCCAAGATTGGGCGCGACCACCACAAGGAAGGATTCACCGTGTGGATGGCAGGCGGCGGAGTGAA
>CAWVZQ010000332.1:0-3732 GCA_963934405.1 uncultured Opitutales bacterium
TGTCGCGCCTGCCGGAAAAGGAGGAGGCAATTTGGATCACCGATTATCTTGCCCGGAACGAACCAAGACGAACCGCTGCATTAGCCGACTTGGCTTGGGCTTTGTTGAACTCCGCGGAATTCACGTTCAACCATTGATGTCTTCGACTATAAATAGCTCTGCATGCGGGCAAGCCGTCCATGACGTCACGAGGCGCCAAATGCTTGGCGCCTTGGGAGGATTAGCGGGTTTTGGTAGTCTGCTCCATCCCTCCATCGCGAAGCAGGTCAAGGAAAAGAAAAAGCAAGTTTGCCTCATCTGGCTGGATGGCGGCATAAGTCAGTATGAAAGCTGGCATCCTTTGCCGGAGAGCAAGTTCGCGGGCCCGTTTCGTAGCATAAAGACCAGTATCCCCGGCATTCATTTCAGCGAACTGCTGCCCAATACCGCGAAGATCGCACACAAGATATCGGTCATCCGGACGATGGCGACCAAGGATCCAAATCATTCTACCGGCGTGCCCCGCATGCAAAGGGGTGATCCCTTGGATCGTGGCGTGGACTATCCGTATCTCGGTTCCGCAGTGGCCAAGCTGCTGGGGCCTGCCGATCCCGAGTTGCCTCCGTATGTGTGGATCAAGCCGGGCAATGGTGGATTCATTCATCGAGAAGCCGGTTTTCTCGATGCCCGTTACGGAGCCTTGGCCTTGGGTGATGGTCGACCACCGGTCCATATCCATCGACCGGAGGGCGTTTCTTCCGAACTCGACGCCGCCCGCAATGCCCTTCGTCAAAAGGCCAACGAACGCTTCAGGGCGTACCGCAACACTTCGGACATCGACGCTTACGAGACGAGTTACGACATGGCGCGTCAGTTGATGGCTCGGAAGGAGATCTTTGATGACGAAAAGCTCGATCCAAAAGATCGCGAGCGTTATGGAACTCACCCCTTGGGACGTCATGTTCTGCAAGCCCGTCAGTTGCTCGAAGCAGGCGTTCGCTTCGTTAAGGTGAACAGTTACCACTGGGACACTCACGGCGACAATTTCAATATGTCGCAACGCCTCGTGCCGCAGGCGGACCAACCATTCGCTGCCCTGATCAACGATCTCGACGATCGCGGTATGCTGGATAACACCTTGGTCGTCATGATGAGCGAGTTCGGACGCACCCCGCTGATCAACTCACGCCTTGGCCGCGACCACTGGCCCGATTGCTGGAGCATCGCCTTGGCCGGTTGCGGCATAAAACGTGGGGCCATCATCGGCGATACCACCAAGGACGGTGCCTTCGTAAATGGCGAAGGCTACGACGTGGGACATCTTTTCCACACCATATTCAGCGTGCTTGGTATCCAGTCGCATCGCCAAAAGTATCGTCACAAGGGCCAGAAGCTCGCCATTGCCCACGATGACTGCGAACCCATCAAGGAGGTCATGTTGTGAGCGTTCCTCCCCTTGACGTTGCCAAGGCCTGGCCGTCCATCGAACTGGAGCATGGTCGTCAGTTGTTTCGGGCTCAGTTCAGTTTCGACGGACGTTGGATTGCCGCCGGAGGACAGGACAAGCTGGTTCATTTGTGGGAACTGGAGAACGATGGAAAGAAGGCCCTCGTAGGGCATGATACATGGGTGTCTTCGCTCGTCTTCCACCCCAAGGAAAAGAAATTGTTCACCGCGGATTACCTCGGCGTAATTCATTGCTGGGGCTACGAAAAAGGGGACGACCCGCTATGGACCATTGCCGAGGCGGACCGCGACAATGTGCGAGCCCTCGTCTTGACCGCGGACGGCAAGCACTTGATCAGTGCGGGCGACGATGCCGTAATCAAGGTATGGAAAACCAGTGACGGGAAACAGGTGGCCAAGCTCAAGGGGCATGAGGAATGCATATTTAGTCTCGCCCTGTCACCGGACGGCAAGCATCTCGTCAGTGGCGACCTCTTCGGGTCCGTTCGCCAATGGAGCATTGGCGAGTGGAAGGAGGTGCGCCAACTCGATGCCAAATTACTGCATACTCGAAAAGAAAACTTCATCGCCGACGTAGGTGGCGTCCGCAGCTTAGCCTTCAGCTTCGATGGCAAATTGCTCGCCGTCGGGGGGATGAAGGAAGCCAAGAGCAACGCCTTTTGTCCAGGAAAGCCCACTGTCCTGATCTTCGATTGGGATACCGGAAAAGTGAAGAATGAGTTGGGCATCAAGGGTAAGAGCGATGGACCATTCAATGCTTTGCGATTCCTCGAGGACGGCATTTTGGCCGGGCACACTGAGATTTTACACTCAGCTTCGGAACTGACTTTTTGGAAGGTGGATCAACCCGAGCCCATACATTCCATAAAGAACGGTTCCGGATATGACCTCAGCCTGCATCCGGATAAACGCCGACTACTTGTTCCCACATACGTCACCGGCGGAAGCAGCGGCAACGGAGGTCGAGGCAAGACACCCGAGAACTACCTCGCGAATACCTCCGTTCTGCGAATTTTCAGTCTTTTTGAGAAACCAGAGGAAAAAAAAGAAGGGTAGTAAAACAAATAACCCTTTTTGCACACTTGTTCTTGCCCTCGACTATTGCCTCTTCAACATAATTTTGATGCGAAAAACCTTATCTTTTTTCCTGCTTATCTTTAGTTGGTCGCTTTTTGCCAAGCCTAACATTGTCGTGTTCCTGACCGACGATCAAGGCTGGGGTGACCTCAGCTTGAACGGTAATGACGACCTATCCACGCCAAACATTGATTCGCTGGCCAAGGACGGAGCCAGTTTCGATCGGTTCTACGTTAGTCCAGTCTGCTCACCCACTCGGGCCGAGTTTCTCACTGGTCGCTACCACCCACGGAGCGGTGTATACAGTACCTCGGCCGGCGGCGAACGACTGGACCTCGACGAGACAACCATAGCCGATGTTTTTCAGGCGACGGGCTACCGCACCGGAGCCTTTGGCAAATGGCACAACGGCATGCAGTTCCCTTACCACCCAAATGGACGTGGCTTCGATGAGTACTATGGCTTCTGTTCCGGCCACTGGGGCGACTACTTCAGCCCGCCCCTAGAGCGGAATGGCAAACTGGTCCAAGGAAAAGGCTTTTGCATCGACGACTTCACCAACGAGGCCATGGGCTTCATGGAGAAAAGCGTAAAGGCCCAAAAGCCGTTCTTCGCCTACCTTCCCTACAATACACCGCATTCGCCGATGCAGGTGCCGGATCGCTTTTGGAACAAGTTCAAGGACAAGGAGCTGAAGCTTCACCATCGCGACCCCGACAAGGAGAAGCGGCTTCACCAGCTGTGCTCCCTCGCCATGTGTGAAAACATCGACTGGAACGTCGGCCGTCTGCTGGCCAAGCTGGACAAGCTAAACATCACCGACGATACCATCGTCCTCTTCTTTCACGACAACGGCCCCAACGGCTCCCGCTGGAACGGCGACATGCGAGGTCGAAAAGGCTCCACCGACGAAGGCGGCGTGCGGTCTCCCTTGCTCGTTCGCTGGCCCAAGGGCATCAAGCCAGGCACCAAGGTTCCTCAAATAGCCGCCGCCATTGACCTCTTGCCCACTTTGGCCGACCTCTGCGGCATCCCCGCCAAGACGGCCAAGAAACTGGATGGCATCAGCCTGAAGCCGCTTCTCATGGGAAACGAGAACCGACTTCGAAGTTGGCCCGAACGCATCCTGATTTCCCACTGGAAAGGTCGGACAAGCGCCCGCAACCAACGTTTCCGACTAGACAACAAAGGGAAGCTCTACGACATACC
>CAWVZQ010000333.1:0-3728 GCA_963934405.1 uncultured Opitutales bacterium
TCCCCTTGGGGTACGACGAGTTCAACTTAGCCAAGGGGCCTGGCTTTCATGGCTATCCTCTTGTCATTGCCGACCAACAACCTTTCACTCACTACGACCACGAGACCAAGAAGGGCGGGCCGGTCATCGATCCCAAGGCACCGCTCAATTTGCACAAGGGAAACACCGGGATTCGGGAACTGCCTCCCGCCCAACCGCCACTTATCTGGTACGAAGGCAACCAAAAGGAATTCCCCGAGTTTGGTGGTGGCGGCGAGTCGGCCATCGCCGGCCCGATCTTTCGCAACAACAATACCTATTCCAAGAAGCTCGGGTTGCCCGACCGGTTTGACGGGTGCTGGCTCATCGGCGAGTATTCCAGAGGCTGGGTGAAGGCTGTGAAACTCGACGACAAGGGAGAAATAGAAGAAATACTTCCGGTGCTTCCCACTTTGCGCCTCGGTAAACCCACCAACCTCAAGATCGGACCCAAGGGACGCCTGCACGTGCTCTATTACACCAAGGACGACAAAGGCACTCTCGTGCGACTTGAGAACAAGGGGGCGATTGAGGGTGCCATTGCCCCCGGGTTGGTCATGGGCTTGGAGGCTCCCCCGAGACAACTTAAGAAATCGATGGAAGCTTGGGCAGGCTACCAGTTGATGCACAAGAGCGATTGCCTCAACTGCCACCAGTGGACCCGTACTTTCGTGGCTCCCACTTACTTTCAAATCGCCGAACGGTACAAGGCGGATCCCAACGCCGCGGAGACATTGACCCAAAAGGTGCTCAAGGGAGGCGTCGGCGTATGGGGGCAAATTCCCATGTTGCCACACCCCCAGCACAGTGCCAAGCAAGCCCGACATATGGTCGACACTATCCTTTACCTCAACCAGTTGAAGCCTAAGAGGTGACGAACATTAGCTCCGAACTACAAGCTGTTGTCTTCGACATGGACGGCGTCATCATAGAGAGCGAGATGATCCATTACCGTTCCATCTGCGAGGCTATGGGTGAGAATATGAAAGTCCCTTATCAAGTCTTCCTTGAGCAATGTACGGGTAGCGACGAGCGCTTTGCCATGGGAAGAATGGCGGCTTTTTCTGACATGTCGTACGACGAGGAACTTTTTCAGGAATGGTCACGGCTTAAGGCGACTGCCTATGCCCGTCTAATCGCAGAAGAGGTTAACCCTATGCCGGGAGCGATTGATCTGGTTGAGAGGGTCGCTGAAGAATTGCCAATTGGTTTGGCCACGGGTTCCCGACGATCCGATGTGGATGCAGCCTTTCGTGTCCTTGGTGGTGGATGCTTGGCAGGACTCTTTCAAACAATTGTGACATCCGGTGACGTAGCCCACTCAAAGCCCCATCCGATTACCTACTCCAAAGCTGTGGAAGATTTGGGTGTCGAACCATCCGCTTGCTTTGCCATCGAGGACTCACCCAATGGAATAGATTCCGCTCTAGGAGCAGGTCTACGCGTAATTGGAGTGGATGTGATGCACGATGCATCCAAGTTGTCTAGAGCCGAGAGGGTTGTCTCCACTTTGACCGACGTCTCTCTGGACAGTTTGAGGAAATGGTTCGCTGAACCTTTGGCGTGAGTTCGGTGCTTGATTTAAAGAATCCTGTAATTGCCAAAATGAAAAACAAGCAATGTGGATTGAATGAATTTCTCGTGAGATTGATTGCCGGTAATATCACTAAGAAAAACTGAAGTCTTTTTGTGACGAAACCTTTTACGATAGTAGGTCTTGGTGAAGCTGTTTTTGACGTCTTTCCTGACAAAGAAGTGTTGGGAGGGACTTCACTTAACGTCGCTGTTCAAGCTCATCAGTTGCAGCTTCCTTTAGGCGGTCGTGGAGTCCTGCTCAGCCGAATAGGAAATGATGATCTGGGCAAACGCTTGCAAAATGAATTCGACGATAGAGATCTGCCTTTGGAGTTCGTGCAGGTTGATCAGGAGAAACCTACCGGGCAAGTTCTCGTAAGTTTCATTGAGGGAGCTCCAAGTTACGAGATCGTCCAAGACACGGCTTGGGATTTTCTCAAGTTTACTGAGCATGAAGCTGACCTTGCTGCCGTTTGCGATGCGGTGAGTTTCGGTAGCATGAGCCAACGTCATCCCGTTTCTCATGAGGCTACTCAAGCGTTCTTGTCGGAGTCTAGTAAGGCATTGAAGATTTTCGACGTTAACTTGCGAATGGATCTCTTTACTCGGCAGATTCTCGATGAGGGCTGTCGGGTTGCGAATTTGGTTAAACTTAATGACGAAGAGATTGGAACCGTAGCCTCTCTTCTTGATTTACCATCCGGCAATGCCTCGGAACAATCTGAAGCCATTTGTGAGAAGTATGACCTTGAAGGAGTGGTTTTCACTAGGGGGGAAAGGGGTACTGCCGCCTTTACGAGCAAAGGTTGGGTAGAGGGAGCTTCAGCTAGTTTCCCTCTTGCAGAGAATGCAGATAGTGTTGGAGCCGGTGATGCCTGTACGGCCGCTTTACTTACCGCCCGGCTATTGGGTAGGTCATGGCAGAACTCACTCGATATGGCTAATCAGCATGGTGCATTTGTTGCCAGCCAACCTGGAGCAACCCCGAATTTGCCGCCGGAGATATTGGAATTATTCAAACTGCTTGAGGATTGATGTTGAACATTTATCCTCTTTCTCCTGCCTTGAATATATTGCGATGAGTATTTTCCAATTCACCTCCATGGCTTTTCTCTTATCAAGCCTCTCGACTTCCTTTTGCTTTGGGATCCCCGGAAAGGTCAATATGCTCTTCATCGCAATCGATGATCTCAACGACTGGGTAGGTTGCTTGGGTGGTCACCCTCAGGCTAGCACGCCGAACATTGATCGACTGGCCAAGCGTGGAATGCTTTTTACCAATGCTCATTGCCAAGGTCCCATTTGCGGCCCTTCGCGAGCTTCCTTTCTCTCCGGTTATTATCCCCACCAAACTGGCCTCTACCAACAGCCAGGAGGGAAGGCGATGGAGAAGGATGATGAATTTTTCGATGGCCGAATGTTACCCCAGTATTTTGGAAAAAATGGTTACCGAACATTGGGCGTGGGCAAAATCGGGCATGGGTATTCCGATAAGAAGCTCTTTGAATCTTATGGTGGGAAGTTTTCAGGTTCCGGTCCCAAGCCCCCCGATGGAAAGCGCTTTAATTATTTCTTGCCTGAAGTACCATGGACCGGCACTCAGACTGATTGGGGTGCTTTCCCCGAACGGGACGAGGACATGACCGACCATAAGGTGGCAACTTGGGCCGTCGAACGTCTCGGAGAGCAGAGTGAAAAGCCTTTCTTCTTGGCTGTTGGTTTCGTTCGTCCTCACGTACCTTTTTATGTTCCCCAACATTGGTTTGATTCATTTCCTTTGAATGAAACGCTACTTCCCGCCGTTCGGTCGGACGACCTAAACGACGTTCCGGAAATCAGTCGGTTGATTCATGAACTTCCGAAATATCCCAAGCTTGATTTTCTACAAAAGAACGACGGCGAACAGTTTCGCAAGTGCGTCCAAGCTTATTTGGCATGCGTTGCATTCGTTGATCACCAGGTAGGTCGCGTCATCGATGCATTGGATGAAAGTCCTCATGCCGACAATACCGTCATCGTCCTCTTTAGCGACCATGGGTATCACCTCGGGGAGAAGGATCGCGTGAGCAAACACAGCTTGTGGGAGGAGTCGACTCGTGTGCCGCTCGCTTTCGTGCCCGCCAAGTCGCAAGGCG
>CAWVZQ010000334.1:0-3721 GCA_963934405.1 uncultured Opitutales bacterium
GATGCGGATGGGAGCCTTTTGGTGGCGGATACAGGAAGCTGGTATATGATCTGTTGCCCGACTTCCAAAGTCGCCAAGCCCGACGTTCTCGGCGCAATCTATCGGATTGAAAGGAAGAACACCTCTTCACTAAAAGATCCGCGTGGCTTGGGACTGGATTGGACGAAGCCCCAGGTCGATTGGTTGTCCGATGAGCGCCCGTCGGTGGTCAAGCGAGCCATCGATACTCTTGCCGAGCCGACCAATGTTGATGAGCTTAAGGAAGCCAAGGCCCTCGTTCCCGCACTTTGGTCGCTTCACCGCATTCCCGGAAAGTCGGCCCGGGCTGCCGTCAGGGATTTCCTCAAGGACCAGAATTCGGATGTTCGGGTGGCTGCCATTCACAGCGCTGCCCTTTGGTTTGATCCGGAGGCAGTGGAGCCGCTCCTTGGGTTCCTTGATTCTGGTGATGCTCGGGAACGCCGATTGGCCGCCATGGCTCTGGGTAGGATAGGGGACCGCCGGGCGGTGAAACCTTTGCTCGCCGCAGGCTTGGCCAAAGCGGATCCGTTCCTGAAGCATGCCATTACCTATGCCTTATATGAGATCGGGGACATGGAAGGCTTACCTGCCAATCATCCGATGACCAAACAAGTTGGGCTGATGCGCAAGGTCGACAAGCGAAGCCCGGCCAAGTACGTCATGCCCGAGATCCAACTGGCTGATGGGGTGAAGCCGGATGCGACCAAGGAGGCCCGACAAGCCAAACGTCTCGACCAGCTTGCCGAATTTCTTCCCAAGGGAGACTCCGTTCGCGGCGAGAAACTTTTCAATGACCCGGCCAAATCGCTCTGTATCACCTGTCACGTCAAGGGAGACAAGGGCGTGGATTTCGGGCCCGACCTTACCCGGATCGGAGCCATCCGCACCGAGCGTGATCTGCTTGAGGCAATCGTTTACCCCAGTTCAACCATCGCCCGTTATTACGAGCTTGTGACCGTGGAAACGAAACAGGGCCAAGCAGCCGGTTTGCTACGCCGGGATTCCGTTGGCGAAATGGTCCTTGGTCCTGCACCCGGGGCTGAACAAACCATTCCCTTCAAAGAGATCAAAAAAGCCAAGTATTCCAACCTTTCCCTGATGCCCGAGGTGTTCGACAACCTCTTGAAACCCCAGGAAATCGCCGACGTGGTGGCTTACCTCAAGGATGCCAAGGGACCTGTCGCAACCGACTCTTCGGAGGATATTCCACCTCATCATGCGATCGACCTGCCCGGCCTGCATGCCTATGCCCAGAAGAGCATAGCTGCGGGCGAGGAGATTGAGTTCCGGGTAAGCAGTGCCGTGCCTTACGACTTGTCGGTGGTTAAGTTGGGAGCCGATCCGGAGAATCGTGACAAGGACCCTGTGTTACAGTCCTTTCGGGTCGAACAATCGCAAGCTCAACCGATTCATCCCGGATCGTACCTGCACGTGGCCAAGGCACTACCTGCCGAGAGAAGCCTCTCTCAATTGACCTTGGAATGTTGGATCCGTCCGTTTCAGTTGTTCGGTTGGCAGGGCTTGGTTACCCAGCACGATTATCCTGAACGCTGTGGCATCGGTTTGTTCCTGAGCGAAGGGAAGATCGTCTTTGGGACCGGCTCGGGAGGAGCTTACGATGCCTCCGCCTTTCAGCAAACCAAAGCCGGATTGATCAAGGCCCACCGGTGGCACCATGTGGTGGGCAGCTGGGACGGAAAGAAAAAGCGCATCTATCTCGATGGCAAACTAGTGGCCGATACTTCCTTTTCCGATCCTGTGCGTCCCGGCAAGACCGCTCTGCGCATCGGCGCCTATGGCCAAGAGGGCAAGGCCGTGAACTTCTTCAACGGCGATCTCGCGATGTGTGCCATCTACGATCGGGCTTTGAATGAGGATCAGATCAAGAAACGCTTTGACGACCGTGGGTTGAGCGTTCCCAAAAACGATCGCTTGCTCGCCTGCTGGCCGTTCACTGAGGAGAAAGGAAAGCAAGTTTCCGATGCGAGTGATTTCGGGCGGGATGGCCGGATTATCAACCGGGGAACCTGGATGATCGGTGGACCAAGCTTCAATGCCTCTGCGATCAACCGACACGACTCGCAGTACGATCCGACCAAGGATGAGAAACGCGGACACGGGCTCCGTCTGGCGTCCGACGAAATATACAATGCCCGTTGGAAGGTGAGCCATCGCTTTCGCATTCCTCCCGATGCCAAGTCCGGTGTCTACGCCGGGCGGTTCGATTTCAAGTTGAAGGGAAAGCCGATGCGCTACCATACCTCCTTCATCGTGAGGCGTCCCGAGTCCAAGCCGAAGGCCCCGCTCTTGGTCCTTGTCTCATCGAATACTTGGTTGGCATACAACTCGGTTCCCTTTCCCGTCAACCATGGCAAGGGCTTGATCAACATGGGTACGGGTGGCTTGGGCAACAGCCACCCCGGGGCCCCCAAGTACAGTTTTTACAGCGACCACCGCAACGGGCAACCGACCTACAAGGTGGGCTTGAAAGTGCCTTGGCCGGCAGGTGGTCCGAACAAGACCTATATCGGCGGAGGTTACAGCCATCTGCTCCGGGGCGAGCGCTTCCTCCATCTCTGGTTGGACAAGCATGGGTATGAATACGACGTCATTACCGACCGGGATCTGGATCTTAATCCGGAAGTATTGAAGGGATATAAAGCGGTCTTGGTGAACGGGCATAGTGAGTACTGGTCAGCCCGTTCTTACGACGGGATGGATGATTACCTCAAGGCGGGCGGAGCGGCCGTGGTCATGTCAGGTAATACCATGTTCTGGAGAGTTAGCTTCGATGAGACCGGCGAGGTCATGGAGTGCCGTAAATTCGGCGGTGGAATCGGTGGAAGAAAATTGGCCAAAGTGGGCGAGCTTTACCATAGCCATGATTTCAAACGGGGCAGCCTGATGCGCTTTTGCGGATACCCGGCCTGGAAACTGGTTGGGTTGGAATGCATCGGATGGGGCGGAGGGAACTTTGCGAATTATCAAGTCGAACTGCCTGACCACTTCCTGTTCAAGAAGCCCTACGGGATCGATCTGAAAAAGGGGGATCCCTTCGGGTTCACCAATACGAAAAAAGGTGCCGTCGGACACGAGTACGACGTGCGGCTTTCGACTTTGCTACGGGCGACCAAGAACCCCGCCCTGAAGGGGCTGGTCGAACCGGACGAGATCGTCACCATCGCCAGCAGTCAGAGTAATCGGAACGTCCTCGATTTCAATGCCGAGGGACACCGCAAGAGGATGGGGGACGAGAAAACCATTGCGGAGATCATTTATTGGGAACGCCCAGAAGGCGGCCGGGTTTTTCACACCGGATCCATTGCAACCGCATGGGCCATGTACTATGACGAATCCCTCAGCAACTTGGTCCGCAATGTTCTCCATCACTTCAAGGTGAAGCCGAAGAAATAACCCCCACTTTGCCTAATCGACTATCCCCGTAGGACGGGCAAAATCGGCTACTTGTTCAGGAAGAGCTTGCTTTGCACGACCAGGTGAACCAAGTCCCGCAGACGGTTGCCGTCCTTCTTCAGTTCGGCCGTGATTTGGTCAATTTCACCACGGTCACCCGCCTCGATCAGACGCCCGGTAGCGTAGGTCAGCATCTTTTCGGTCAGGCAATGGGCCACTTGTGATTCGCGCTCCAGGAGCATGGTTTTGAACTCGACGAGGTCCTTGACTTCGCGGCCGTTCGCCA
>CAWVZQ010000335.1:0-3713 GCA_963934405.1 uncultured Opitutales bacterium
ATTTCACAGTAAGTTCCTGTGGTGGTTCCGGGGGTTCCCGTACGAATTGTTTCCCTGGTTCCAATAGGGCCTGGATTTCCTTCACGTCCAACGCTCGATTGTAAAAATACACCTCATCCATCTGCCCCTTGAAAAGCCGTGAGCCCTGTATCCGTCCAATGTGCATAGCCACCGCCGGATTATCCAGGTTGGTGGGGGCAACGGTTCCGGAGGCCACCTCGAAACCGTTGACGTACAATCGTGTTTGATTTTCCCCACGCCGCACCACCGCCGCCACGTGCTGCCAAGTATTCACCCTGAGGATGCCAGGCTTTGTAGCCACGGTCCCATTGGATTGATTGGCAGGATTGACTGTCTCAATCCGCAACACACCCCCTTGCAACATGTCCATATACCATCCGTGAACCCAGTTGTAACGGCCCAGGCAAACGATACCCGCCTGCCGCAACTCGCTTGGATTTATCCAGGCAGCCACGGTGAAGTCCCCTTTCCCCACATCCATCAAGGGGTTGCGCGGGATCACCAACGCATCATCATGCCCATCCAAGGAAATGGCCTTCCCTTCCTTGCCAATTGGTGAATCAAGGTACTTTGCGCCACCCACGAGTTTGCCCGTCAATTCCTTACGCTTGGATTCACTCTGAGTGTCACCGTTTAAACCCCAGGCACTCACCAATCCCTGCTCCAATTTTGAAGGATCCGCTGCGACCGCCGGGTTTCTCGGCGGGTTTAAGAAAACATCCACCTGATAGATGCCCTCCTCCGGGATTTGCACGGTGCGTGGCTTGGCTAAATTTTTTAACACCTCCTGGCCGGGAACCGCTTTGGCTATAGCTAATCCAGGTTTGATCAGAAAATGCTCTCCGTACCCGTAGGTTGGCGGCTCATTTCGTAAGGTTAACTTGATCCGGAATCTGCCCTTGCTCCTGTTTTCACGCAGGAACATTCGGTATTCGTGCTTGGGAGGGATCGGGATCTCAAAATCATCGCCGATCCATTTCGGCCCTTCGTACAACCGCCGATGCCCCACGTAAAGATAGTTGTCACCCGCCCAGTGGCATTTTTCCCAGTCGTTGCCCGCGATGCGAAACACATCCGGGCGGATTGGATTGATGGGTGGCATCGCCCGCTCGATGATCTGTTCAAGCGCATCGGTATAGAGTTGAAGGTATGAACCCGAAAGATCGAGTTCCGATTGCCGGGAAAAACCGTGCTTGTCGACCGGGTCGCCAATGAGCTGGTCCGCAATATGCTCATGAGTTTTTAATAAATCCTGGAGACTATGTGCGATCTGATTATTGGTCAGGCGGGTCAAGGGATCCCGCCCCCCCTTCGCAGCTTCCTCGTATCTCGTTAATGAACCAATCGCCTCAGCAAGAAACGCCCGGCGTTCATCCGCCTTGGGTTGCTTGGCATCCTCAGGCGGCATGTCGCCCCGTTGGATATTATGCAAAACCTCTTCCCACAGTTCGTGGTTCTCGTCAGTCACACGCAAAGAAAGCTGTTCCAACCGAACTTCCCCCTTATGCTTTTCCGCATTATGGCATTTCACGCAATAGGTATTCAGAAAAGCGGCTCTGTTTTTCTCTGCTGAGACTGCTACGCCGGTTAATGAAGAAAAGAGGACTACAAGGACCAATATGAAATGGAACCTCAAGAAATGATTCAGGCTGTATAACGGAATCAGTGTTTTCATCGCCAAGAAAATCCTACCCCACCATCCTGCTTCAGAGAAGTTCAGAGAATTAGTCGTGGAGAAAACTGTGTAATCTGTGTCGAGATATGTGAGATCTTCTGGAAGACTTGGGTCTCACCGTGATTGATGAGTTACCTGAGATGATTATTGCTTCGTGGCCGGTTTTGGGGTCGCTTTCCTTGGCCGGACTTTCTTCACGGTCTTCCAGATCGTGCCGTCGTTCGACACAAGGACGTCGAACGAAGCCAGCAAACGCGCACGCAGTTTCCCTTCGCGATCCCGCGAGAGTACAACCCGGTCAATTTTCGATCGCTCCACCAACTTAACCTGGGCCCAGCCGGTTGACTTGGCCGGGATCCAGCTACGCCCGTTGCCATAAACACCATCGTTCAGGAAAGGGATCTGATGCTTGTACGCAAAGCCCGCAAGCAGCGAAGAAGCTGTAGCTTTGCCAGTTAGGGCGAGGTTTGTTTCCGCACCCGGGGCAAAGATCTCGAACTCATCGATGCAGGGCTGCAATTTTGAACCGGGCAGGATGTCCACCCGCACGTACTGCGCCTCTACCGCCTCGAAACGAAATACATTTGGCATCTCGGGATCAAAGCGGTGCACGATCTCAAGGGAAAAGGGATTCTTGTTATCCGCCTCGGCTACCGGGACATTGGAACCAATGGACCGATCGAGCATGTAGGCAAGCAGGTGCTGCATCTCCACTGGTGATTGAACCAATCCGACCGGCATCATGGATTGATGACTGGTCGCACGTTTGGAAACCTCTGCTCCCGAAAGTTTCATCACGGTTCCAGTGATCATTCTTAATTCCACGGTGGCTCCATCCTTTTCAATAAAACCGGTATGGACCGCTCCATCCTTCATGGTGAGCGTGGTAGGATAGAAATTAGGCGAAACAAAACGATTCGGTAGCAGGATCGACTCGGCCAGATATTGGGGAGAGAAGCGTGTGTGCATACCCACCAGCGAGGGGCCGACGCTGCCGCCTTTGCCGTCCTCAGGAGCTAGGTGGCAGGCGATGCAGCCACGGGTCGTGAACAACTTCTTGCCTGCTGCTACCTTGCCCTTGCTCTGAGTGGTGTTCCAGTCGATGCCGACAAATGCAGGAGGAATTTTTTCGTTGCTTGATAAGGTAGCCGTCTTCAGGGCTCGAAGGGCTTTCTTTTGAGCAGCTGCGTTCTGCGATGCTTTCGACTTGGCCCCCAACTCGACACCGGCGTCCTTGAGGATCGCCAGCACCTTGGGGTCGGCTTCGGTATTTTTCAGAAAGAACAACTGGACTGCGGCAGGTAGTTGGACGCTTGGAGACGAATCGCCCAAGGCCTTAACAAGAAGAGAAAAATATGGTGCGACTGCTTTCCTGTTGTCTTCGTCCCGCCACCACTCGGAGGGCATGTAAATGAAGATCGGTTTGCCAAGGTCAGCCAGCTTTATCGGGCCGTCGGCCTGCGCAAAGGCCATTTGATTTGGTCGAGCCAATTCCCGAACCTTCGGGAAGTTCGTGGTCGACTCGATAGCATGCCAGATGTGGAAACCGGCGGCATTCACGGCCCCTTGGCGAACGAGCTCGGATTCATCTGCCGCCCAGCGAGCCAGTTTGGCTGCCGATGCCCGGCGGGCCAGCAACTGGGCGGCGGACTGGCGGACGAAAGCATCGGGATTGGCGGCGAGGGGAACGATCGATTCCGGTAGCTTGGCATCCGGGACCGCATGGAGGTATTCCAACAGGGCGTGCCGAACACCCGGCGACTTCACCTTGGCTAGAATCGACTTCACCTCGAGGGGTTCAAACTTCGAAGGAAACTCAGCCATTACTCGAATCGCCAGTTCGCTGGCCGGCTCGCCACTGACGGCCAGCTTACGGATGCGTTTCACGGATGCGTCATCCCCATGAGCCGCTGCCAAATAGATGAGGGAGCTTAAATTAGCGGCGTCGGACGGTGTTTTCAGGAAACGTTCGGCCGCTTGCTTCAGGACAGGACCACGTCGACGCAGTATTTCCTGA
>CAWVZQ010000336.1:0-3696 GCA_963934405.1 uncultured Opitutales bacterium
TACGATTTGAAAGCCGATCCCGGCGAAACCAAAAACCTGGCCAAGACCCATTTCGCTCAGGTAAAAAAAATGATCAAAGCCTACGCAACGATCGTTGAAGACGGGCGGACCACGCCCGGGCCCAAGCTAAGCAACGAACGCCCCGTGAAAACCTTCCGTCCCCCCGGCTTTGTTTGGAAGAAATAAATCATTTCCTTCCCTTTTCCTTTTCACTGCAATTCCTCAAATCATGAAGCACTTCCTCAATCTCTTCTCCACGATCTTTCTCTTTCATTCATTCAGCCTAGCCGACAAACCGAACGTCGTATTCTTTATCGCCGACGACGTCTCCCAAGATGATTTCGGATGCTACGGGCATCCCGTCATTCAAACGCCCAACGTCGATGCCTTGGCAAAGAAGGGAATGCGCTTCGACAACGCTTACCTGACCACCAGCAGTTGCAGCCCTTCCCGTTGCAGCATCATCACCGGGCGCTACCCCCATAATACTGGAGCTCCCGAGCTTCACGTCCGTCTTCCCAAAGAACAAGTCCGCTTTCCCGAACTCCTGAGGGAAGCAGGCTACTACACGGTGCTTTCCGGCAAGAACCACATGTTCGGCAACAAGGACCGGGCATTCGACCGGATCACCGGAGGAGGAGGCCCGGGCAAGGAGAAGGATTGGGTCGACCACGTCAAGGACCGGCCCAAGGACAAGCCCTTCTTATTCTGGTTCGCCTCCACTGACGCCCACCGCAGTTGGGCCATTACCGACGAAGCGCCCAAGTACGATCCCAAGGAAGTGATTATCCCGCCCTACATGGTCGACACTCCGATTACCCGGGATGATCTAACCGGCTACTACCACGAGGTCAGCCGCTTCGACCACTTCATTGGGCTGGTTACCGCCGAGCTCAAAAAACAGGGCGTCCTCGAAAACACCATGATCGTAGTCGCTGCGGATAACGGCCGGCCTTTCCCCAGATGCAAATCACGGATGTACGACAGTGGGATCAAGACCCCGTGGGTGGTCCACTACCCGAAGGTAATAAAGAAACCCTCTGTCACCCAAAGCCTGATCAGCGTGATCGACTTGAGCGCAACCTGCCTCGAACTGGCCGGGGTCAAGCGTCCCGCCTTCATTCAAGGAAGGAGCTTTCTGCCCATTCTCAAGGATCCCAAGACCCAAGTTCGTGAAGTCGTCTTCGCGGAGCACAATTGGCACGTCTACAAGAACCACGAGCGCATGGTACGCTTTGGCAACTATCTTTATATCCGTAACAACTTCACTGACCAGCCCAACCTCTGTTACGAATCGGATGATCATTACCCCGCCGGGGCCGAATTATGGATGGCTCATGCCGCGGGCAAAACCAATCCAAATCAGCACCAGATATTCGCCGACCCGTGCCCGCCCGAGGAACTCTTTCAAGTCAACGACGACCCTCATCAACTCACCAATTTGGCGAAGGACTCCAAGCATGCGAAGGCCATCGAGCAGGCCCGCGATCTGCTCGTCACTTGGACCAAGCAAACGGGAGATTCCATTCCCGACAACCCGACTCCCAATCGTCACGATCCGCCCCGTATCGAGGACGGGGAAATCCTGCCTCCGGGAAAGGCACAAACAAGAAACCCCCACGCCGAGATGCCCGGAGCATCAAACAACGCCATGAAGATCAACCATCCCGGTCCGTTGAAGCTATAGGGGATCAACTATGTCGAATTTAGTTTCAGTATGCATCGCCTTGCTCCTTGGCTTGGCATCTCCCATCTTCGCCAAGGAGCTTACGGAACTTCACACTTTCTTCCCGGAGTCCGTAGAAATCCGAGCATCGTTTGCCAAGCTTAAGCCTTTGACGAATAGTTTGGTCGCCAAATCACAGCTCACGGTTTATCGCGGGGTTGCTCGCGAGAACCCTGAACCTTCTCCTCCACGGGGTACTCCGAAAGCCAATGAAGTTCGAACGATCATCCGATTTGGACAAACCTTCTACGAAAAGTCGCTTCCGGTGCCTGCGGCAAAAACCCGAAAACTGCTCAGTTTGGTCAAGCACCCCCAATCTTTTTCTCAATGGGGCGGAGCCAAACCGTGCGGCGGGTTTCATCCCGACTACGCACTTGTGTGGAAGACCGGCGACCAGGTGATCGAGATGCACCTTTGTTTCACCTGTAAGGAAATCAAGGTTTTCAACGGACAGATCGAGATCTACTGCGAAATAGAAGAGGACGCCTACCAAGGGCTAAAGGATTGGGCCCGCAGTTTGTCTTTTTGACTTCAAAACAGAAAGCCTTAATCAATCGGTAACCATGGAACATACCGTAACCTTTCGCCTGAAGCATCCCGTTGGTTCGAAAAAAGAGGCTGATTTTCTCTCGGCCGCGGAGGAACTTGCCGGGATACCCGGGGTGAAAAACTTCCGAATTCGTCGTCAGGTCAGTCCAAAGAATTCCCATACCTTTGGGATATCGATCCATTTCGATAGAGAAGAAGACTTTCAGGCATATTCGAACCACCCGCTCCATGATGCTTTTGTCCAAGAGCGCTGGATTCCCGAAGTAGAGGATTTTCAGGAGTCCGATTTTGAAGTCATGCAATGAAGTCCTCCCAACCATATCTCTCAAAGGCGTCCTGTCTTATGCTGCAAGCCTTTTTCTTTTTTTCCTTCCTGTCCGTTCACGGCGTGGAGAAGGTCAAGTTTCCCCCGCATACCTTTACGCTGCCCGATGGCTATGCCTTGAAGCAGGTGGCCGCCCCTCCTTTGGTGAAGCGTCCCATCCACATGTATTTCGACGATGATGGATCCCTTTACGTTACGGATAGCTCGGGGAATACCGACAAGGCCCCGAAACAACTCAAGAACCCGACTCACCGGGTGTTGCGCTTGGTCGACCGGGATGGCGATGGCGTGTTTGACGACTCGACCGTCTTTGCTGAGCGTTTGCCTTTTCCGGAAGGCATCCTGGTTTATGAAGGTTCCGTCTACGTGGGAGCGCCCCCGCATATTTGGAAGTTCACCGACACGGATGGCGACCACGTTTCGGATGAGCGGACCGTCTGGTTCGACGGTGGGTCCATCGAGGGCTGTGGGAATGATTTGCACGGGCCCTACCTTGCTCCGGACGGATTTTTCTATTGGTGCAAAGGAGCCTTTGCTCCGCAAAGTCACGTCCTCGGCAACGGAAAGACCTTCAAATCGAGCGCCGCTCATATCTATCGAGCCCGGCCCGATGGCACTCAACTCGAAGTGGTCATCACCGGTGGGATGAACAACCCCGTAGGGCTCGCCTTCGGTGAATCGGGGGAACGTTTTCTCAGCGGCACTTTTTTCGATTTGTCGAAGCCGGGCAGGCGGGACGGTATCCTGCACGCGGTGTACGGGGGAACCTACGGCAAGCGCAATGACCGCGTTCTTTCCCCTCACCCAAGTTCGGGAGGCTTGTTGCCCGTTCTTTCGCAGATGGGTCCCTCGGCGTCCTCGGGGATTGTCATGCCGAGGAGCGATGCCTTGGGCATGACAGGCGATCTGCTCTGTGCTGATTTCAACCTGCGCCGAATTTCACGTCACCGGCTGTCCCGGGTCGGATCGACTTATTCGGCTCGGATGAGCACCTTGCTCGAAAGCGACCAAAACGACTTTCATCCAACCGACGTAATCGAGGATGCGGATGGGAGCCTTTTGGTGGCGGATACAGGAAGCTGGTATATGATCTGTT
>CAWVZQ010000337.1:0-3689 GCA_963934405.1 uncultured Opitutales bacterium
GGTGCCGCCGCTAACGGCATCGCGACCATCTCGGGTTCGGGGTCTGCCCCAAGCCCCTTTACTTATGTCCCGAATTTGAACTATTTCGGAAGCGATAGTTTCGTCGCACAGGTTTCGGACGGCGCTTTAACCGATTCCGTTACGGTGAAAGTACATGTGATTCCCGGTCCCTCCCCCATCTTTTCGACCTCGGTGAACGGAGCGGGTTCAGTGCCCACACAGACTGTACTCGCCGCTGTTGGGTCAATGACTTCAGTCACCTCAATTTCTGCTCCTGTTGGTACTACACCCCCTTTTCAGCTTACTGCGACCAGAGGCTCGATGACTAATGTGAGCATTAGGGCAGGTCCAGTTGGCACTTCGCCTGCTTTCCAGTTGGAGGGCATCGCGGGTTCCATGGGGAATCTATCCGTGACGACCAGCGTGGTCGCTTCCACGCCCAGTTTTCAAATTACTCCCGTGGGTGGTTCAATGAGCTCGATTCAGGTAGTTGGACCTTGGTCCGTTTTCTCTTACACTGGCAAAGGTTCGGGGTTCTTCCCTGGCAAGGCTGCTGACATTTCCTTAATATTTTTACCCAATTATCCTGCTATCGACGGTTTATTTACCTCGCAAACAACAACTGCTTCAGTTGCCGGTGATGGTACATTGTCTTTTACAATTCCTGCCGCTCTGCAGAGTGGAACTCACTTTATTAGTGCTACTCCCCAATGGTACCACATCCCTTCGGCATCAAATTTGGGTAGCGGATACGTTCAAGGTTTTCAGCCCTGGGTAAAGGTCAAGCGCAACGGAACCGAGTTGCCGACTACTGGGCTGAATTCCGTTGTCGCAACTGGAATCGTAGGTGCGGATGGCAAAGTCGACATTACTTTTACTGGCAACGCAGTCGACGATGTGAACGTGACCATAGAGGTGGAACCTGTCTATGAGTTCGATACAATGAACTTCAGCGGGAAAGGCTCGAATTACCATGTTTCGGAAAACGGTAGCTCCTTGTCCAAGCCCGTTATCACCATATCGCCACCCAGCGGGGGGACCAATCAAACGGTAGACTCTACGGTGGCGGCCAATGGCACCTTGTCTTTTACCCTTCCGTCGACCACGACCAAGGGTGGCGTTCACACCATAAGCGCAGCCGCCGGCAAGTATTACCAATTGCCCCCAGTTAACGGCCTCGGGAGCGGTTACGCTTCAGGCGTACATCCCGCAACAACGATGACGCGCAATGGCGATGTATTATTGGCTCTATCGAGTAGCGTAACAGCCGGAGCGGATGGCAAGGTGGATCTCACTTTTTCCGGTAACGCAGGAGCCGGCCCCCTTCTTGTAGAGGTAGCTCCCGGTTCTCCCGCTTGGGTTGAAGGCATAAACAGTATCAATGTAGCTTCAGGCGGAACGAACTATGCGGTAAACGATTTGATCACTATCTCCGGTGGTGGTGGAACCGGATCTGCGGCCAAGGTTTCATCCGTAGGTTCGGGTGGGGAAATCCTTTCGGTTTCAGTTGTCTCTCAGGGCACGGGATTTTCTAGCGCACCGAATGCGACGATTGCTCCTCCTCAAAAAGCTCTTCATGCTCCTTACCTCATTACGGTTGCTTCAGTGAGTGCCTCAAGAGGTCAAGCATCGGCCGGCAAAACCATCGACTGGAGCGGGATGTCCGGCGTGCAGGGTGACGATGCCGCTTTGCAGAGTAATAGCCGTCAACATATGTGGGCTCCAGGTAATGAAACCAGCTGGATTCAGTGGGATTTCGGTTCCTTAAAGACTGTTGGCCGCATGTTGGTTTGGCAGTTCAACGAGGCAGGAAAGCCCAATCGTTCGATCCAGAAAGCAAAGCTCGAGTATTCCGAAGACGGCGCTCACTGGACTGATTTTTCCGTTTCAGGTAATTGGCCCAAGAGTTCCGGTGCGATCGATAATCACACGGTTAAATCTATCGACGACCTCAACTTCAAGGCACGTTACGTAAGACTTACAGGAATCAACAGCTATCATGCCGGCGAGCCGCAAACTGGAGTCAGCGAAGTCCTTTTCTGGTCTCCTAAGGATGCCTACATTTATACTTCTTCGCCATCTAGCGGATCTGCCAATGCCTTTGACGACAATACTTCAAGTGTCTGGATGCCCTTGCAATCGGCGTTGCCGAACATCTACCTAGCTTGGCAGTTCACGAATCCCGTTCAAGTCAACGAGTACAAGATCATGGTCGGAGATGTGCTGCCGGAAAAGCGCAGTCCCAAGAGTTTCAAGCTTCAGGCCTTCGACATCATTTCTTCGACATGGGTGGACTTGGCCTCTGAGAACAACGAAACTGGATGGACCGCTGACGAACTGCGTGCATACTCTGTCGATAGCCCGGATTTTTATATCAACTACAAGCTTCTGATTTCGGCAGCCGAGGGTGTGGATACCTATCTCGGTCTTCGCGAGATAGAGCTGTGGAGTGGCTCCAAAGGGAGTTCCGCCGTCCTTTCCGCTAACCTGACCACTGTCAACACCAGTCCATTCGTCAATCAGGGCTCGGGTTATCACGTGTCGGAAAACCCCACCATCCGAATCCCGACTCCCACGGGTAACGACAACAACCAAACTGTTACAGCTTCCGTCTCCGCCAACGGCAAGCTGACCTTTACTCTTCCCGCTCCCTTAGAACCGGAGGTTTATACCATTTCCGCCGATCTCGGAACTTATTATCAGCTTCCCGCAGTTTTTGATCGTGGAAGCGGTTACCCATCGGGGCATTCTCCCGGGGTCACCTTCAAGCGCGGGGACAACGCCGTGGCCGGAATGTCCGGTAGCGCTACAGCTGCGGTAGACGGTAAAGTCGACTCCACCTTTACGGGGAATGCGGGCAGCTTCACTCCGGTCGACGTGCAAATCCTTCCGGGACCTCTAGCCTTCACCCCACCGAGCTTTTCCGATCAAGGTTCTTCGAAGTACGACTCATCGGAAACTCCGCCCGTCAGCATCACCGCGCCATCCTCGTCCACGCAGACGGTAAACGCCACGGTCGACGCCAACGGTACATTAGACTTTACTCTGCCTACGCCTTTGGAAACGGGGTCGCACGACGTCAATGCCTCCTTTGGGTCCGTCGTTCTTCTCCCTTCCGGATTAAACGACATCGGCTCGGGATACCTCCAGTCGGGGGCTACTCCTGCGGTCACAATCACCGATCCTCTCGGTGCTTCTCGTCCGGGAACCGTGGTCACGGTAAATGCGAACGGAACCCTGGATCTGGACTTCTCTGGTGTATCGCCGACGGTGGCGGGCGACTATCTCTTAAACGCCGAAACCATTGCTTATCCGCCCACCCCGCTTACCAACGTTGCATCGGGTTTCAATCCCAACGGGTTTCCTCCTATAGTGACCTTCACGGGCGTGGACAGGGGCACGTTGTCGGCCAACGCCTCGGTAAACGTCGATGGCACCCTCAACGTATCCTTTTCTGGGGCTCCCTCGGGCTACGGCAACTTGTCCCTCTCCGTCACTCAAGCACCAGGTAACCGCCCCATTACGGACTCGGTGAAGCTCGTGGCTCCCGACGCCAACGCCAGCGACAGGTTCGGCTCTTCTGTTTCACAATCGGGAGACATTCTAGCCGTCGGGGCACTTGAGGCCGATTCGGGCGGACTTTCCGAAGCCGGGGCCGCCTATCTGTACAAGGTCGAGCAGAACGGGTC
>CAWVZQ010000338.1:0-3677 GCA_963934405.1 uncultured Opitutales bacterium
AAGGTAGACAGCATAACCTTTCTACGGAAACGAAATCCCCACCCCATAGGCACAAAAAATCTCCTAAGGGAAACGACTCGCTGCCCTTTTGACTTTTTTTTCTTTCGTTTCCCTATGGCCAACTTTTAGATATTAAGGAGTTAAATAAGAGCCGAAACTCTCTCAATTCGTATCGAGATCATCCACCAAGATGCAATTCATCGAATTCGAAAGCGAGATGCTTTAAGGAGATCCTGTGTTGTCCCCCTCGTTTAATTCCTGAATGGCTCGTATCGACAATTCCAGAAGTCTTTCGGGAGAACTTGATTCTTCCCTTTCAAGAAAGTCCGCCAAGTAACTCTTGAAGGCTTCTTCATTCCGAACAATGTCAGAATCATTGCGAGAAAGCTGCATGACTTCTTCTTGAAAAACCGCGTGTAGGCGATTCGTTTTCTCTTCTGTGCATTCAGTGGATTCCTCTTTTCGGCGCAACCGAGCGATGCCTTCAAACACAGCACTTCCAAGTACCTCTCCGTAGAACTCTTGGTTGCGAGCTTTAAGCAGATGATCTGAAAAGACCTTTTGCGCTTCGATTGCGGCGGTCTCTGCCGTTTCGTCCGTAAAGAATATGAACTCGGCTTTGGGCAAGTTGTGAACCTTGAGCAGGTCGACGAGATCTTCCCCGTTCACATCCGGTAAACCACGCCGGATCGCGACGAGATGAAAATCCTCCAATCGAGAAGCCATAAGCGCTTGATTTCCGTCGCGACTTACTTCGCAGGTGAAGCCAATGTTTTGTAGGGCGTCGACAAGGGACTCGGTTGCTGAGGAATGGTCTACGAGCAGAATAAGCTTGGGCAGAGTTTGCTGAACGGTATTATGATGTTGTTGAAGCACATCCCAATTTTCAACATTTGTAAAAAGGTCAACGAATGATCCCTCCTTTGGGGAGGGTAGTAATGTATTCATGGAAGTATGGGGTTGCGTTGAGGAAGGGTATAGTAAGACAAAAGTCTACTTATTGTTCACACATTAGTCAACGGCAACTCCCTCTGTCAAGTCCGAGACTAAAAGATGATCACAGAACAACGATTGCAACCCCACCAAAAGCAACTAGTGCTCCTAGGACTTTGGAAGCATTAAGTTTCTCCCCAAGAAACCAATAGGCTAGCACGAGAATAAAAAAAGTGGATGTTTGGTTGAGAATGGAAGCCAACGAAGCATCCAAAAGTCGATAACCTTGAATCCAGAGACACATAGCGAAAAAAGCGGGCAGGCAAATACCCACCCATACCCGAAGGTGAGGGAATTCCGGAGATGTTGAAATTTCGGCGAACATTCGCAATTTCCCAACCGCAAGCAAGCCAAAGACACCCGATGCGACACCAGCCAACATACGTATTTCCATTGCAGTAAAAAAAGGAGCTTTTTCCAGAACGGGTTTGGCGAGGACGATTGCTCCCGCCATGGAAATCATCGCTACGATGCCATAGGCAATTCCTCGCGAGAGTTGTTTGACTTTACCGGAATTTTGCTCCGGCAGAGTAGCGATTAGAATGCCGGCGACAACGAGGAGTCCGCCACCGATGCGATTCGGGGTCAATTGTTCTCCGAGAGCAAACCATGCAAAAATAATCACGAAAGGTGAATAAAGACAGTCCAAAATAGCGTTCCGTCCCGCACCCAGAAGATTCAGCGAAGCGAGCAAAAACCAATCTGCGATACAGACTCCGACTACACCACTGAGGACAAGAATCCAGATATCAGAGGACGAAAACACTTTCCATGAATCAAATTCGAAAAAAAACACTGCGGGGACCAGAAGAATGGCGATCCCGATGTTTTTGAACAAATTGAGCTCAAAAGGAGGAACGGTTTCCCCTGCTCGCTTCAGGGAAATCGTCACAATGGCCCAAAGCAGGGCGCATGCGACGGAGCAAATCTCCCCAACTCCCGGATTCACCTTAGTTCGAGATCCCAAGCTTCTTGAGCGAGAGAAAAAAGATCTTCGTGAATGGAAAGAGCTCCGAGGTGTTCAAGTTGTTTTGCCGAGTGGGTGCCGGTGGTAACGAGCCTACAGTCCATTCCCACGTTTGCCGCGGAATCGAAGTCGAATGGAGAGTCCCCGACTAAAAGCGATTCCTCAGCCGAGGCGTCGAGAAGCTTAAGTAGGTGATGTGTGAATTCAGCATCAGGTTTTCGCCAAGGGGTATCCTTCACGCCAAGCACTTGTTCGACTAATGGAGTAAATCCAAGATGGTCACAAGCGGCTCGAGCGTGCCTGCCCACTTTGTTTGTGAATATGGCTGTTTTTTCACCACGCTCCCGTAAAGACTCCAGCACCTCCATGGCGCCGGGCATAGCATGAAGTCCTTCCAGCATGACCTCTTCAAAAATGGGCGGATAAATTTCCGACCCTCGTTGAGCCAAATCAGGCCCCACGAGATTTTTCATCGTCATGTCAGCCGAACCACCTACAGCCGCGCGGACGGTGGCATAATCGGCAGGTTCCAGTCCGAGTTCCTCCATGGCTCGAGCATAAGCCCGATGAATGGCCGTGAATTGGTCGATGAGAGTCCCGTCAAGGTCGAAGAGTATTGCGCGCAAGAGAATTGCCCTTTGTCTTTAAGTGGTTTGTGATGAATCTTTCTATCAGATGCCAAATCAATGTAAAGTACGCGTGACTACCTTCCGATGACTGAGGAGCAAGGACAATCGCCTTTAACTCGCATGAATTGCGAAGCAGGGGAGGGCGTTTTACATTGCCGTTTTACCGGGCGGTGGACGATTGACGCGGAAGAGAGAGGCGTTTTTCGTCGATCATGGAGACGCGCATTGACCGACGAAAAAGAAATCCGAAAAGTTTCATTCGAGATAGGGCAGGATGTTGAATGGGATTCGGTTTTGGTTGTTTTTATTCGCTCCTGTCTATGCGATTGCAAGGAAAGTAAACTTTCAGTCGATATGTCCCGTTTGCCATCGGGTTTGCGCAAACTGTTTCTGATGGCTGAAGAGAAGGGCATTGAAAAAGTCGACATCGATGAGACCGAACTGGGCTTTCTGACTGCCGTTGGCGAACTTGTATTCTCCGTCGCCGAAGCGATCTTGTCTTCCGTTCATTTCCTTGGCGAATGGACTCTTTCCCTGTTTCGCCTGTTTAGATTCAAAGCACGCTTTAGGGCAAGCGACTTCATTGAATCATGTCGAGCGTGTGGCGCATCGGCTCTGCCTATTGTCACTTTGGTTAGCTTTCTGACGGGTCTGACGATGGCCTTCGTGGGGAGCGTGCAGTTGGCGAAATTCAACGCCCGCATCTACGTCGCCGACCTGGTGAGTCTGGCGATGGTTCGAGAAATGGGAGGTCTGATGGTCGCGATCGTTATGGCGGGACGCACGGGAGCAGCCTTTGCCGCCGAGCTTGGAAACATGAAATTAAACGAGGAAATCGATTCCTTACGCACCTTTGGAATCTCTCCCATGGATTTCCTTATCCTGCCGCGCACTTTGGCTTTGTTCGTGATGATTCCCATGCTGACTCTTTACGCTGACGTGGTTGGCATGCTTGGTGGAATGGTTGTGGGCATGTTCGTGATGGATTTCTCTCTCCACCATTATATCGAGCAAACGCAGACTGCCCTAAACTCTATGTGGGATATTTACTCGGGTCTCGCCAAGACCATTGTCTTCGGGGGGATCAT
>CAWVZQ010000339.1:0-3668 GCA_963934405.1 uncultured Opitutales bacterium
GGTGTCCTTCACTCCTTTGCCTCGATACCATTTTGATAGGTAATCCGATGACTTCCCTTCCCGTCGTGATCGAAATTAATCCACAGGCCATCCCTTTTGCCGTTCTTGTAGCGTCCTTCCTGTGTTTTCTTACCGCTGATTCCCCAAGCCACGAATGTGCCGTTTCGCTTTCCCTTTCGGTAAAGGGTTTCCGACTTCTTTTCACCCTTTGGGTGGAATGTCGATTCGGCTCCATCTTTCAATCCGTCCACGATTTGAAGTCGCAGAATTTTTCGGCCTCCTTGAACCGCCCATTTCGTCCAGATCCCATCCACGGGTTTTGGTCCGAGATTTGCGGCAAATGCCAAAGTCTTGTCGCTCCGAATCACGCTCCATCTCATAGTTACAGGCTCTATGGGGGGAGTCACTACAAGTTTCTCGAGGCGACGGAAACGTCTGTCCGTAGCATCGTTCAGGTCTTCTAACGCCCTGTTCAATTGCCTTTTGTTCATGTCCTCGAAGGCAGGATTGGGTTTGAAGTCAATCATCGAGTCGCGAAGTCTCGCCACCTCATGAGCGGCATCTTGATGCTCGCTCACCGGATCACTGATCGAGTGTCTTCCTGTTCCGACTGTTCCGCATCCTCCGACAAACAGGCAAAGAATTGTAACCGGTAGCGCTGGAGAGGACTTCATGCTCTTAATGTAAAGTAGTCCGAAGCTTTATGGCAAGCACCCGAACAGGCCATATGGCTTTTACTCCTAGTTCAACTCTAGTGTTAAAGTCTGTTACTCTATCCGCATCCTTGAACGTTGGGACGACCATCGACGCAATCTCCCATTGAACTTGCTCAAAGATTCGACTATCTCTTGATACAGGTATGAGCTTAAGTTTCGAGGAACTGGACTTTCGGGAGACCCCACTGGGGGATCTGCTGTTGCGTCGTCGTCGTATGCCACAATTCGGTGACCTCGACATCTACGAGGTGAAGCTGGGCGATGATTTTCTGATGTCTAGCCTCTTTCATGAGGCGGAGCACCAGTTGTCTAAACTTGGGCTTGGCGTGTTGGAAAAAGACGATCTCGATGTCGTTGTCGGCGGCCTCGGTCTCGGTTACACTGCGGTTTCCGCCTTGGAGGATTCTCGTATATCGTCCCTTGTCGTCGTTGATTATCTGGAAGCGGTGATCGAGTGGCACCAACAGGGCTTGGTCCCTTTGGGCAAAGTGTTGGCCGAGGATTCGCGTTGCCGGCTGGTACACGCCGATTTTTTTGCTCTCTCCCAGAAGGTCGAGACAAGTTTTAATCCGTACGCACCGGCAAAGAAACATGATGCTATCTTGCTCGACATCGATCATACCCCGACAAAACTATTGAACCGTACGAACGAGCGTTTTTACAGTGAGGAGGGGCTGGGGGAGCTCGCTCGGCACTTGAACCCGGGCGGCGTGTTCGCCCTCTGGGCGGACGGCGAACCCGAAGCCTCCTTTACCGAGCATTTGGGCAAGGTGTTCGCTAAGTCCCAGGCTCACACCATCGAATTTGCCAATCCCTTGCTGGGGGGCACTTCCAAAGGCGCTGTCTATGTGGCCCAAACCGGCTTCTAGTCCCTCAAACCTGATGGGGTGGGGCGGTGGTCGAGCTCAAGGGAAGGTTTCGCCCGTACGATTGGAGTCCTCTATCCCGACACCGTCCTTAATGGTGTAGCGTTTCTCGATCGTGCCGTTCTCGTTGTAGTCGATGAGTTCCCCGTTTCCGTTCAAGATGTTGGACACCGGACACTTGTCGCCATCCGGCTTCCAAACTGTAGCTGAGATGAGTTTGCCAAAGTCGCAGCTCTGCACTTTTGATTTCCAGCCGTTCTCGTACCACTCTTCCCATGGTCCGTCCATTTCTCCGCCCCTGACGTTTCCCGATGATCTCCTCTGTCCATTCGGGTGCCAAGAAGCAAAAGCACCGTCCATCATGTCTTTCCTGTAGCGAACCTCTTTTAGCTTTCGGCCGTTTTCGTGCCAAGAAGTCCAGAGACCGTACTTAGCACCCTTTCTCAAGTATCCTAAGCTCTTGAGTTGTCCGTTATCGTAGTTTTCCTTCACCCATCCGGAGTAAGGTTTTTCGGTATTGGGGATGCACAACACCAACAGACCCTTTACCCTCTTTGCTTCGAGCGTACTGAGGTTGATCGCGCCCGATGCGATTTCATCGAACACTTCGGGGTCCTCTAGGTCGGGTTTTTGGCAACCTGCCAGTGCCGTCGACAGGCAAAGTATCGTGATGAGACCTTTCATATGCCATCAATCCTATGATTCGCATTCGTGCGGTCAAGCGTAGCGGACGCTCTCCCGAAACAACCATTGAATCCCACCTAAGCCATTGACCCGCATCGTCGTTTCGCCAGTAATGCTCTGGATGAAACCCTACCTCATATTCTCGACACTCTTTATTTTCGGAGCCATTCAACATGTATCCGCCGAAGTCCTGTTCGACGGCAAGAACTTGGATCGCTTCGAGTTCGCGAAAGGCTCGTGGGAAATCGAGAAGGACGGTTCCGTCGTCTGTCGCATGCAAGAGCAACAGGACGCCAAGGGAAAAACCCGCATCCGGGGCATGGGCTACCTCTGGACCAAGAGGGAATTTGCCGATTTCGAATTGTCCTTGGCCTACAAGCTTTCTCCCGGAGCCAACTCCGGCGTTTTCTACCGTACCGACAAGGCCAACCCCGTGCAGGGAGGTTTCGAGATTCAGCTCATGGACAACGAGGGTTTTCAAAAGAAAGCAAAAAAGAAGCTACCACCGCGAAAGCTAAACGGATCCTTCTACGATGGCGCCGCCCCCGCCAAGGACTTCTCCAAGCCCGTAGGCGAGTGGAACACTTTCCGCCTCTTATGCGACGGTCCCCGCATCACCTGTTACATCAACGGCGGCAAGTCCTTCTCCGTGAATCTCGATCATTGGGACGTCCCGGGTAAGAACCCCGACGGTTCCGCAAACAAGTTCAAGAACGCCCTCAAGGATCTTCCCCGCAAAGGTCGAATAGGCTTCCAGAACCATGGTCAAGTCGTTTGGTTCAAGGACATTGTCATTCGCTCCCTCCAATAATTTCTTACGATCGGGCGATTATCTCTTCCCGACCAGCGACCGGAGCCTGTTCGCCTGTCTTTTCGAAGAAGGTCCTCGATTTTATTTCATTTCTCCTTTCATCTCTGGTTATGAAAGGAGCTCTTGTTCTCATCGGAACCTCGGCGGCTGGTTGGCTCGCATGGTGGGTTTGCGAATCCCTGCACCTCATGGTCCAGTACGCAGTCAGCGTGATCGCCTCGGGCGTTGGCTACTACTACACCAAGAAATTTGCAGAAAATCAGTTGGGCAGGTAAGGGCCAACACTCTTATCTTGCGATAAGAAGAGGGGCTTTACTAGAGGGACATCCAAGAGCCCGTGGCGTAGTCGTAGAGCATTGCCTTGCCTCCGATTCTTTTGTGGTAGCGCCATCCCGAAGTGTCGGCGTCGTAGAGAAAGGGGTAAACGTCATGTTTCGTCCACATCCAACCATGGTTTGGGAAGTACAGCCAAATGGAATCCGTTTTCGAGCTTACCTTGTGGAGCCAACCCAAGTCCGCATGAAAAATCCACCCGGCGGAGGTCCCGTAGTAGTAACCGAACCAATCGAAGCTCTTCCACCCGGAACCATG
>CAWVZQ010000340.1:0-3666 GCA_963934405.1 uncultured Opitutales bacterium
AAACCGGTCGCCGTTATCAGCCACACCGGGGCAACCGGCATGGGTACGGATTGGGGGAAATACGACCATATCGACCATGACTCCGAAAACGTTGTGGAGATCTACCAAGGAGCTCGCGTCTCCTATGAGGGCGAAGGTGCCCCTCAACCCACCGTCGGGCTACGACCCGGCGAAGCATACACCATTAACGGGGATGCCAAGGCTACTCCACCAGGTCCCATCACGAATTTCGGGAAATATAAGGCAGGAACCTACCAGAATGCCCTGCGGGTCGGCCACAACCTCGGGGTATTCGCCAGTTCCGACCATATTTCCCAGCATGCCAGCTACGGAGGTGTCTATTGCAAGGATTTCACTCGCGAGGGCATCATAGAAGCCTTCGACAACCGCCGCACAATCGCCGCAACCGACAAGATATACCTCAATTTCACCTGCAACGACAAACCGCTCGGCTCGATTTTCGAAACCAAGGAGAACGCCAAGCTATGGTTCAAGGTGGACGGAACGGCCATCTTCAAGCGGATCACAATAGTGCGGAATGAAAAGGACTGGAAGGAGTTTCGTTCCTTCAAAAGTTCGACTTTCGAACAATCCCTGACCGACGAGGACATGCTGGAGGGAGAAAACCGCTATTATGTGAGAGTTGTCCAAAAGGACGGAAATATGGCGTGGTCCTCCCCCGTCTGGGTGACGAAAAAGAAACCCTAAATCACTTTCCTAAACAGGCAGTTCGCAAAAACTGACTCTCGTAAAGATGACGGGCCTGGAAACCAACTTCAGCGGAGTGGACTGGATCATCGTAGGATGCTACCTGCTCGGCACGGTTGCAGTAGGCCTCTACGTCAACCGATTCATCTCCGACATGGCGGACTACGTGGTAGCCGGACGGGCGGTGCGCACTTGGCTGGCGGTGGCCTCCATGACGGGTTCTGAACTGGGACTGGTCACAGTCATGTTCGCTGCCCAAAAGGGTTTTACGGGTGGTTTTTCCGCTTTTCACATCGCGGTAGTCGCCGGGGTGGTACCATTGTTGGTCGGGTTCACCGGGTTCATCGTGGTGCCGCTACGACGATTGGGAGTGATGACGATTCCGCAATACTACGGCCTGCGTTTTGGCCAAGGGGTGAGGGTCTACGGTGGCATCCTGCTGGCCGTAGCGGGAATACTCAACATGGGGATGTTCCTCAAGGCGGGCGCCATTTTCGTGACTGCCCTCACCGGGCTCAACGATCCCATGCAGGTCAACCTCGTGATGACGGCGCTGATCATCTTGGTGCTGATCTACACGACTATGGGCGGCATGGTGAGTGTGATCATCACCGACTACCTCCAGTTCGTCGTTCTTTCCTTCGGGTTGCTGCTCGCCTGCGGCCTAGCTGTCAGCGAACTGGGTTGGGACAACCTAGTTGGAGCAGTCGAGGAAATCCATGGTGAATCCGGCTTTAATCCGGCCCACGAGGACGGGTTCGGAATATCCTACATGGCGTGGATGCTTCTCACCGCCGGGTTGGTAAGTTCGACCATTTGGCAGACCGCCGTGATGAGAGCCAGTTCGGCCGAGAGCGAGGAAGTGGTAAAGAATCTCTACAAATGGTCGTCCGTGGGGTTTCTCATACGATTCCTCTTGCCCCAGTTCCTCGGCATTTGCGCCTTGGCTTATTTCATGGGCATACCTGAAGCACGATCCGAGTTGCTCGCACCTGACGGCTCGATTGTAGACAACTCGGAGCTCACCATGTCCGCCTTCCCTCACTTTCTTGGACAAATCCTGCCCGTGGGAATCATCGGAATCGTCGGGGCCGGCATGCTGGCCGCCTTTATGTCAACTCATGATAGCTATCTGCTCTGCTGGGCCTCGGTCATCGTGGAGGACGTGGTAGTCCCATTACGGGGGGGCGAGATGTCCACCCGATCCCGCCTCCTGTTGGCTCGTCTGCTGATCGTCTTGATTGGTGCATTCCTGCTCATCTGGAGCCTATGGTACCCGCTCGGCCAAGACCTGTTGGATTACATGATGATTTCCGGCGCCATATATTTCACCGGGGCTCTCGCCCTGTTGGTGTTGGGCATCTACTGGAAACGCGCCAGTCGGGTGGGTGCCTATCTCGCGCTGACCGCTGGGGGATTAGCGGTGTTCGGTCTTTACCCGGTACAGGAAGCAGTTGGACTCGAGAAAATAGAGGCTGCCCACGTAGGGCTTTTCGCAACTGGCGCAGCCCTCGTCCTGATGGTGCTGGGATCCCTTCTTTTCCCGGACAAGGAAATGCCGAACCAAGGAGAAACTGATGAGTGATTGGATAACGATTTGGTCGATCCTGCTGGCAGGGGGTATCGGAATATACGCCGTGATGGCCATCTTCGTAGCCATCGGAGGCGCGAAGGACATTCGGAAACTGTTTCGCTCCATGGATAAGAAAAAACGGGATAAGGAAAAAGATTCTTGAAGCACATAAACAATTTCGACGTGAAGCCTCATTCTTGCTAAAACCCACCCCAATGACCATGCCCTTTAGATGTTTTGTGGTTTTGGCTGCGATGGCCTCCGTATTCGCTTGTTCTTTGGCAAACGCCAAAAAGTCCGAACCCATCCCCCCCTGGAACCAATGGATCGAGCCAGACTTTCCTTTTTTCTCAGCCGCAGTGGACGCCCGTGAAAAAGGGGTGAGAAACAATCTTACGCCACGGGCCTTGGTCTTTCCCTTGGGTGATAATCATTTTCTGGCCTATGACTTGGACTTGTTGCGTGTGGCAGTGGCATGGAAAGCCGAGGGCGTACCTTTCGTAAACGCGAGCATGTCCGTCAACAGCTACCCCTACCAACTCAAAAAAGTGGGAGGCGGTCAAGGAGCGCTTCCGAAGCCGCATGGCGACGTATTGTTCCAAAACGGCATCTATCCGGGGGTGGGCATCGGTTTGCCCGAATTCAAGGATCCGCGTCCTGTCCCACCGACCGAAACGGAAGTCGGCCGAGGTGGGATCCATCCGGAGCTAGCACGCTTTCGAGGCATCAACCTGCAATCCCAAATCGAGATCGAATATGAAGTGGAAACCACCAAGGTGAGGGAACGCTTCCGCTTGAATAAAACTGGTTTGACACGAGAGTTGCAAGTGGACGCTCACAAGAAGCCTCTCTACCTAATCTTGGCAACGGAGGATGCCACCAGCTCGAAGTTTACCATTAGGGGAAAAGGAAGTATTGGGAACATGAAGGGACATGTCGTCTGCAGGATTCCCACCTCCCGTAAGAAGGAGAAAATATCCATTATTTTCCCCCTCGACATAAATTCGCCGAGACCTGCCCAACCAGCGGGTAAACGCTGGAAAAAAAAGGTGAGCCTGTCCCTGAACGAGACAAAGAAAAACGACGCCCTCAATTTCGAACCTGTTCCCCTACCCCTTGCAAATCCTTATCAGCGAGCCGTGCGAGCTGCGGGAATAGACTTCTTCAAGGACGGACGCGTAGCCTTGGTCACCTTCGACGGCGACATCTGGATCGGCGAGGGCCTGCGCCCCGGATCCAAAGAGGTGCATTGGTCACGGTTCGCATCGGGCTTGCACGAACCTCTGGGGATTCGTCTGCGCAAGGAGGAAATCTTCGTGTTCGACCGCAATGGACTCTGGCGTCTCCATGATCGCGACGGCAATGGCGAAGCCGACTATCATGAA
>CAWVZQ010000341.1:0-3658 GCA_963934405.1 uncultured Opitutales bacterium
CCTTTACGTCCGCACGGCCTCAGCATTGTGGCGGATTGGCGAAGAGTAGGACGAGTCCATCTTGATTTTATTTATGTATCAACCCTCATCCTGAAACTCGGTAAGCACACCTTGCAACTGGTCTTGGCCGATTTTGCTCATATTCCTCATGATCCGCCAGTCGTGTCCGGGAAGGTGACGATTACGGTAGAGGGGCCTAAAAAGAAATAATCTTCCGGGCATTCACCCAGAAAACCTCCGACTCTTGGAGCCGGCGGTTGATTATTTCTTCTTCGGCCTAGGCTTTTTCCCCAGGGCTTGGGGATCATAATTCGGATTGGGGACGGGCATCTTGGCCTTCATCTTGGTTTGCCAAGCGAGCAACTTGTCCTGCAACTCCTTGGTCTTTTCTGGATTGGCTTCAGACAAGTCTTTTTTCTCCGAAGGATCCTTTGCCAAGTTGTAGAGCTCGACCGTGTCGTAATGGTAGAAGGAGATGAGCTTCCAGTCGCCGTCGAGAATGGATGCCCCGGGCTTCCAAGTGGATCCATGGTAATGCGGGTAGTGCCAATAAAGCGTCCTTGGTTTTCCCGTGTCACCCTTGAGTTCCGGGACGATACTACGCCCATCGAGGTGCAACTTGGAACGCGGTGGAAGACTCGCCAACTCCAGCATGGTGGGAAAGAAATCCATGCTCACAACGGGTTCGTCCGAGACGCTTCCGGGTTTAGTTAACCCCGGTGCTCGTATGATTGTCGGTTCGCGCACGCCGCCCTCGTAGAGCCAACCTTTGCCCGCCCGAAGCGGCGAATTGCAACCGGGACCTGGACCTCGAAGTGTGCTTAAGCCTCCGTTGTCACTGAAGAAGATAACTGCGGTATCGTCCGCGATCTTGAGTTCGTCGAGCTTGTCGAGCAACGCCCCTACGCTGTCGTCCACTGCAGCGACCATGGAGGCGAGAGCGGGATTGTCCTGGCGTAGACGGGTCTTGCCTTCGTGCTCGGGGTGCGTGGGGCTGTTGCCTTCGAACGTCTTTTTCGCCTTTTCCGAATAATGAGCGATCCGTTTCTTGTAAGCCTGAATAGGGGTATGGATGTTGTAATAGGAAAGATAGAGCAGGAAGGGCTTTTCTTTTTTGCGGTCTTCCATGAACTTAACCGACTCTTCGGTCAGGCGTTCGGTCAGGTACTCACCGGGTTTCTTCGACTTTAACGCCGGGTTGGTCCATGGCGCGTAATAGCCGCCGGGAGGAGAGCCCTTGTGGTGCCCTCCGATATTGACGTCGAATCCTTGGTCGTTTGGCCAATGCCCCTCGTTGCCGAGGTGCCATTTTCCTGCGAAGAAAGTCTGGTAGCCGTGACTCTTCAGTTCCTCGGCAATGGTTACTTCCTCGTGTGCCAAATTGCCGCGATCCGCAGGGTGAAGTAACTTGTTCCGGTTGTTGTTCGATTGCCCGGGTATCCAGTCGGTGATGTCGACTCGTACGGGATGTCGTCCGGTCATGATACTGGCCCGGGTGGGCGAGCAAACCGGACAGGCTGCGTATCCATTGGTGAATCTCATCCCCGTGACCGCCAGCTTGTCGATGTTTGGCGTTTCGTGAAAAGTGCTCCCATTGGCCCCGATATCAGCCCAACCCATGTCGTCGACGAGGAAGAATACGAAGTTGACGGGTTTTTTCTTGGCGGCAAAGGCAAGGTAGCCCGCAACAAAGAAAGTGAAAAGGAGGGAAAGGAATCTAGTAGTGGAATTCATGATTGTGGCTCTGTGATTTCAAGATTTCAGTTCTTGCCTAGATGTTCTCCCTGAGCAGAGAAATCGTCGAGGAGAATATGGCCCCATCCCTTGGTCGCTCGATCGATGATCCGTAAGAACAAAATCTTATCCTTGTGTTTGGGTAAGTGAATCACTCGCCGCACCATGCAAGGTCCATTGGTTCCGCCCGAGCGAGCGATCTCTTTACCTCCCTCGTCGCAGATCGATAGATGAACGTCGTCCCGAAAACCACCTCCTATTAGGAAAGCGATCCGGTCGCCGGTCAAACGGAAGCGGGGTGACTCGATTATGCCGACCTGCGCGTCGGAAACTCCGGAATCATCCTTGAGGGCGATCGTCGAAAGGTGGAACTTTCCTTGGCGTCCAAAGGGGGCCTTTTGCCAGCGAGGTAGCGAAGATGCCGAACTCACGGGTTGCCCGAAAGCGCCTTCGATCATCCGCCAACCCTGCAGGTCACCTGACTCGAAATCAAAGCGCAGGTTGCCCAATGGAGCGAAGGGCTTGTTTTTTAAAGGAGGCGTAACGGGTGCAGATCGCCCGAAGACACTGCGAGGTCGCTTGGGGTCCGAGTCGAAGAATCGGGCACCCATCCCTATGCGGTCGTAGTCCCCGATGTCCTTGCGGGCGTTCCCGATCAATTTCATGAGGCGGCCAACGACGGCGGGATGCTCTTTAGCCAAGTTTTTGGTCTCACCGATGTCGGTTTGCAGGTCGAATAACTGGACCTCCTCCACGGCATCGGTCATGCGGGCGGACCAGAGAGTCCATTTGGGCTTGGCGAGTCGTGGCAAGACGAGTTTCCACTTGCCCGAACGAACGGCTTGCAGGTGAACGTAGGAATAATGGTAGATCGCCTCGTGTGGACTCTTGGCATCGGTATCTCCACGAAACAAGTGCACAATGTCACGACCATCGATCTTGCGGTCATCCGGGACCTTGCCACCGCCCAACTTGGCGAAGGTGGGAAGAAAATCCATGATGGTGGCGGGTTCCGAACATTTCTTCCCTGCCGGCACCACGCCGGGCCAACGCACGATGGTGGGCACTCGTACGCCACCTTCCCAAGTCATCATCTTGGCGCCTCGCAAGGGCCCGGAGGTTCCATAATGCGCATCGTTTCCACCCTTCCCTTTAAGCTGCTGCTCGATCCATGGACCGTTGTCCGAGGTAAAGACCATTAAGGTATTGTCGTCGACCTTGGCTTCCTTCAAGGCCTTGATGACTTCCCCCGCAGACCAATCGAGTTCCTCGATGACGTCCCCATAGAGACCACCTCCCGAACGACCGCGAAAAGGATCGGTGGCGCCGATGACCACATGAGCCATGGTGTGGGCTAGGTAGAGCATGAAAGGTTTGTCGCCCTTGGCGCTGTCTTGAATGAACTTCACCGCCTCTTCGGTATAGAGTTTAGTCACTTGATCCATTTCAGATTGGTCGATGCTTTGGTCGAGCACCTTGTTCTGCCGCATTAACTGCATGCGGAACCTGCTGCCCTCGATGGTCCGCGTGAAACCATTGTGAAGAGGCGCTCCATAGAAATAGTCGAATCCTTGGGCATTAGGCATCAGCTCGGGTGGATATTCTTTTCGAGTACTTCCTGCCAAATGCCATTTGCCGACCATTCCCGTGCGATAGCCGGCTTCACGCATTACCTCCGCGATAGTTATTTCCTTGGGGTGGAGGATCGGGTGACCGTTCTTGCGGTTGCCCACCTCGGCCACCCGCATGGCATACGACCCCGTGAGGAGGGAAGCTCGCGTCACGCCACAGACCGGGTGAACGTAAAAGTCGGTCATGCGCATCCCCTCGGCTGCCATCTTGTCAAGGTGGGGCGTCGCCGCCCTCTTGCCTCCGAAGCATCCAATGTCTCCGTAACCAACGTCGTCCAACATGAATATGATCA
>CAWVZQ010000342.1:0-3652 GCA_963934405.1 uncultured Opitutales bacterium
TTTATTTTGAGAATGCGGTCGAAGTCTTCCTCACTCGTTGTCTCGGCCGTTCCTATGTGAGCGATGCCGGCGTTGTTGACAAGTATGGAGACTTGCCCGAGTTGTTCGATCGTCTCCTTGGAGGCGTTCTGCACGCTCTCCGGGTCTGAAACGTCGCAGGAAAACGCTTGGGCGGTCCCACCGTCATCGCGAATGGCGGCGACGGTTTCGTTGCCGGCTTTTTCATCCAGTTCCCAGATGGCCACGGCGGCCCCGCTCGAAGCAAACCTTTTGGCTATGGCTTGGCCGATTCCCTTGCCGCCTCCGGTCACTACGGCCACTTTGTCTTTGAGAGATATTGAGCTCATGATTTCGAAATCTACAGAGACATTCCTCGCCTCCAAGGCAGAAAGTCGTCTCGTCCCTGCCGAACGGCCTTTGTCATGTTTTCTCCGCTTGCATAGGCGATGACGGATTCGAACAGTTCATCCCCCAGATCCTCGACGGTGCGTTCCCCTCGGATGATCGGGCCCGTGTCGAAGTCGATGTATTCGGAGAAGGATTCCGCGAGCTTGCTGTTGGTGGAAACTTTGACGACTGGGGTTACGGGGTTTCCCGTGGGCGTGCCTAGCCCCGTGGAGAAGAGCATGAGGTTGGCTCCTGCTCCCGCCATAGCGGTGGTCGACTCCACGTCGTTGCCGGCTGTACAGAGAAGGGAGAGTCCGGGCTTGGAAACCCAACCCGGGTAGTCGATGACATCGACCACCGGGGAAGTGCCGCCTTTTCGAGCGGCGCCTGCCGACTTTATGGCGTCGGTGATCAAGCCGTCTTTTACGTTGCCCGGTGAGGGGTTCATGTGAAAACCGGATCCGGCTTCCTTTGCCCGGTCTTCGTAGTTTCTCATGATTTCGATGAAGCGTCGACCTATGGCCGGTTCCGCGCAACGGTTTACCAACTCCTGTTCAACTCCGCAAAGCTCAGGAAATTCGGAAAGGATTACGCGGCCACCCAGAGCGACGGTCAGGTCGGCGACGCGGCCGAGGGCGGGGTTGGCGGAAATGCCCGAAAAACCGTCGGATGCTCCGCACTCCATGCCTATGGTGAGTTTGGAGAGGGGGGCAGGTTTCCGTTCACACTCATTAGCTTTGCGGAGACCTTCGAACGTTTCGCGGATGGCTTGTTCGAGCATCTCTCGCTCGGAAGCATGTTTTTGTTGTTCGTATACGAGGAGAGGTTTGTCGAAACTCGGGTTTCTCTTGTTTATTTCCTCCTCCAAAATGGAAACTTGAGCGTGCTGGCAGCCAAGGCTCAATACGGTTATCCCTGCCACGTTCGGGTGGTTCGCGTATCCCGCCAACAAGCCGCATAGTTCATGCGATATCCCACGTGTTTCCCCACAACCAAGGCCGTGAACGAGAAATTTCACTCCATCCACGTTAGGGAAGATAGGTGAGGATTTATTGTCTCCCTCCTCGGGTAGGCTAACGCTCCCAAGATCGCCCCCCGTTCGGCATGTTTCGGCGAGTTCCTGGGCAAATTTCTGATAATGGCTGCGCTGTTCGTAACCCAGTGCTCGCAGCATGGCCTCTCGGAGAAGCTCCACGTTCCCATTTTCGCAGAAGACCATCGGGATGACCAGCCAGTTGTTGGCGGTGCCGACGGAACCATCGCTGCGGTGAAAGCCATTGAAGGTGGCGTCCTTCCAGCGAGAGACTTCGGGCGCGTTCCACGACATCTCCTCGGTCTGTTCGCCATATCCCGCCGACCGATGGATGAGATTCTCGGTGGTGAGAGGTCCTCCGCGTGGAACGGTTTGGGTGGTCTCTCCAACAACCACCCCGTACATGGTGGCGAGGTCACCCTTTTCAAAATCCTTGGCGGCAAATTTATGCTTGGCTGAAACCTGCTTGGTTAGTCTATAGGTTTCACCCTCTACCTCCACGATTTCGTCCAAGTTCAAGTCCCGCAACGCTACAACGAGGTTGTCTTCACGGGCAACCTTCATGGCAGTTTTGGGGCTCGAATGCATAGCCGAGTCTTATGCTTGGAAAGCTTTGATAAGACAACGTTGAAAGCTTTAAGGAAATTATGACACGCTCACGAGTTGCGATGAGGATTATCATTCATAGGTTTAAGGGAATGTTGTTAAGCGCTCAGAAAGCAAGCATCCGAAGAAACCCGTTTCGTGCGGGTTACCAACCGGGCGAGGGGATCGCCGCGGTGGTTCAAGGCCATAGGCCGGGATGCGCGGTATGGAGCGCGACCGAAACCAAGTGTCCTCCCCGGCTTTTCCGGGCAAGTTTTTTGTCAAACGATTACCGGCGAAGACCGGTCAGTCGGGCGAGGCGCGTAAACCCGAAAGGAAACATCCGCCATGGCTGTCACAAAAAACGTCCGTTCCGCGAAATCCGCGGTCTCTAAAACTCGCAAGGCTGCAAAGCCAGTTGCCAAGAGGAAGTCCAAAATCATCCGCCATGGACCCGGCGTGCTCACGAAAGCCTTGGGTCTCGAGGGCTGGGAGAAATTAGAACCCGTCATTCTGGCGGCCCTTGCATCAGAGGAGCCTCTTCTGCTTGTCGGGCGCCACGGGGCGGCCAAAAGTTTTTTGCTGGAGCGTTTGGCGGAAGCTCTCGAACTGGAATTCAGGTGTTACAACGCCAGCTTGCTCAATTTCGACGACCTTGTGGGATTCCCTATACCGACCGAGGACAAGCAGTCGCTCCGCTATATCTCCACTCCGGCGGCCATCTGGGACGCCGAGGTGGTTTTCCTTGACGAGATAAACCGAACCAAGCCCGAGTTGCAGAACAAGCTCTTCCCCATCGTGCACGAGCGGCGCGTACAAGGGGTGAAGCTCGAGAAACTGCGTTATCGTTGGGCGGCCATGAACCCGCCTCCCGGAGATGACGACGAGGAACCTTACCTGGGGGCAGAACCCTTGGACCCGGCCCTCGCCGATCGCTTTGGGTTCCTCGTTCCCGTCCCTGAATGGAGCGACCTGAGCAAGGAGGAGAAGCGTCGCATACTGGGAGACCAGTTCAAGGGTCGACACGATTTCGCGGTCAAGCCTCCCGAAGTGCTTGCGGAGGCCCGAAGGGTCTACGTCGGGTTGCAAGCGAACCCTCCCGACGGATTAACCGAATATCTGATTCAGTTGGAGAAGAATCTTGCCCTAGCCGACCTCTACCTTTCAGCCCGCAGGATGACCACTTTGCACCGGAACGTATTGGCCGTGCAAGCGGCTCGTGTGGTCTTGGCTCAGTTGGCGAGGGAAGTGGATGCAGTCGGAGTGGAGTGGGAGGAATCAGCCTTGACCGCCTTGCTTCATTCCATTCCTCAACTGGCGGGAGAAACCTCGGTGGACTATGCCAGACTGGCGACCGCCCATCGGCAAGCATGGGAGTTGACAAAGCTCGACGACGACGATCCATGGAAGCAGATTCTAGAGACTCCCGATCCGCTGGATCGCCTCGCGGTGGCTGCCGGCTTGGGAGACAAGCTGAGTGATTTCGACTTGGGAAAGGTGATTCTCGAGGCCGTTTCCTCCCAAGACGAGGGAGGGTTGCGGACGGCGACGGCGCTTGTAGCCTACTTGCGATTCGGACTGGATCGCAATGTTCCGGGTACCGTTGTGGAGACCTTGGCTCAGGAGGTTTCCCGAGTGCTCGTGCCG
>CAWVZQ010000343.1:0-3633 GCA_963934405.1 uncultured Opitutales bacterium
CGTCCAAGGTTCGAATCTCCTCCGGAGTGAGTGGTGAAGCGTCTTTCCATACGGTTTTGTGGCCAGCGAAGGCGAAGGTGTGCTCCACATACAACTGCAGCTCGTTGTACTTCAGGTCCGCCAGCAGGTCGATAAGGGAAAAGAGAGTCTCCATCGTCGGCATCTTGCACCGGCTTACGTCCAGCATGAAGCCACGATTGGCAAAGGCGGGGTGGTCTCGGATTTCGAGACGGGGTAGGACGGTGACGCCTTTGGTAAGGAGGGTCTTTAAGGTGCGGGTAGCCCGGAACGCTCCGGCGGGGGTGGCGGCTTGGAGGAGAATGCCGTCGGCGTCGATCAGGATGCGGTGCGCCTCCTCTTTGGGGGGAAGGTCGGCGGAAAGCTCGAACCTGACGAATCCGCCACTCTCCTTCGTAAGCAATAGCCCTCTTTCTTCAGCGAAAAATATTGCGATGCCAGCTAGTTCGGAATCGGCGACTGAGTACGATATATCTGCAGGGACAGCAGTTTTTCCGCCGAGAAAGGCAAGGTGACGAGGAACGGGAAAGAGCTTGGGCGTCATGCGGTGTGTTCTGCGATTTCTTTTTTGGGAAATAGAATACCGCATCCCCAAGTGAGAAATACTGTGACCGGCCATGCCCAGACGGAACTGATCGAGCTCGAAGGCTTGCCATCTTTGACTTCAACGTGGGGGAGGGATGCTATTTGGCCGTCCGAACAGATGTCCAGGTTGAGGAGGGCGGAGTAGAGCTCGGTACGGAGGAAAAGTACGAGCAGAAAGGACAAGGCAAAGCCGAGGACAAGCCCTTTGAGGCTTGCCCTCGGGGTGAAATACGCAGCCAGAAAGAAGCCGAGCATCGGACCAACGGTGTAAGAGGTCATGCCGAACGCGAGTTGCACGACGTTTACGTCTCCGCGCAAGTGATGCAGGGCTACGGCGAAAGCGGACAAGGTGATGCCCCAACCCACGACAAGTGCTCGGGAAAGCTTTACGTCGTTTCGAGCCGATTCTTCGCTCACCTCGACGTCTGTCTTGCGGAAGAGCGACAGGGTTGTTTGGGAGAGGGCGGCGAGGATGGAGTCCAAGCTGGATATTGCGGCTGCGAATATGCCGGCCAGGATGAGTGCGCGCAAACCGACTGGTAGTTCGGTGACTATCCAAACCGGATAGTAGGCATCCTTTCTTTCGGTTGGCGCGAGTTTTTCAATTTCGGCAGTGAAGCGAGGCAACGTGTCGGGAGGGTTTGTCTGATTGAAATAAGCGTAGAGGGCGGCGCCGACCATAAGCATGAGCACGGTGATAAGCAGGGCGGCGGAACTCGTGATCATCGCTTTGCGAGCGTCGCTTGCGGAACGACAGCAGAACATGCGCTGTGCGTTCAACTGATCCACGCCGAACATACTTATGTTTTGAAAGGGTACTGCGAAGATTGCCACCCAGAGCGTAAAACCGACGGCTGGGTCGGTGGTCAGGTTGAGGAGGGTGAACTTACCTGCGTCATCAGCCACTGAAATCATTTCCGACAATCCTCCCTCTATGCCGTTGAGCAACCAGAAGAAAGAAAACAGTCCCGCGCCCACGAAGAGGAAGAACTGCATGACGTCAGTCCAGATGACCGTCCGCATGCCGCCCATCAGTGTCCAACCAATGGCGAATAAACCGATGATCCAGATGCAGTGTTCAAATTCCAGTGGCGTTACCACACGTAACGCTAAAGCCGCCACCAGCACTCGTACGCTTTGGCCGAGAATACCGCCCACTTGGAATACGATGGTGGCGAGTCGCTTTACGCCTTCGCCGAGCCGATAGCCCATGTAATCGTAGGGACTGTAGATGTCCCGCTCGTAAAAGGCGCGCACGAAATAGATTCCCACAATGATCCGGGCGACGATGGACCCCAGTCCCCATTGGAGGTAGGTGAAATCTCCCGTAGCCGCATAGACCATTCCTGGTACGCCGATAAAAGTGACGCCGCTAATCTCGGTCGCTATTATGGATCCGCTAACCGCCGGCCAAGGCAGGGTGCGTCCGCCGAGGAAGAAATCCTTTACGCTAGATTGATTTCCCCGCATCAAGTGGCCAACAAATGTAGTAAGCAAGAGATATCCTGCCACCACCGACCAATCCAAATTCGTAAAGCTTTCGCGTAAATCCATCCAGAAACTTATTCTTATGCTTCGGAAACGAATTTGAGCAAACTTTCTTTCTCATAGACTTCGTTTTTGCTGTCATGGGCAGGAAAATTATGGATTGCTCAGAGTGGCCCGGTCATTTACTAGTTGGTTTATGGCAAAGAATGCGTTGGACGGTGTGAACGACTTCTACGACGTCGTCGTCGTCGGTAGTGGTCTGGGGGGGCTTACGGGTGCAAATTGTCTGGCCAAGCAAGGTCACTCGGTTTTGCTTCTTGAACACCACTACCAATTCGGAGGCTTGGCTACTTGGTTCAAACGGGCCGGGGGGCACATCTTTGACATTTCCTTGCATGGTTTCCCCGTGGGCATGGTCAAGTCGTGTCGCAAGTACTGGACGAAGGAGATTGCGGATTCCATTGTTCAGTTGAAGAACATTCGCTTCGTTAATCCGCAGTACGATCTGCGGACGACTTTCGACCGCTGGGACTTTACTCGTATCCTGCAGGACAAGTTCATGGTGGCTAAGGATAGGGTGGAAGATTTTTTCGAGCATGTCCGCTCGATGGATTATTTCATGCCCGACAGTCGCACCATTGGAGACTTGTTCGAGCAGTTCTTTCCCGGTCGAGACGATGTAAAGCGCCTGTTGCTCGAGCCCATCGCCTTTGCCAATGGTTCTACACTCAAGGATCCCGCAATTGCCTACGGGATCGTATTCGCCAATTTCATGCGCAAAGGCATCTACACTTTCAAGGGTGGTACGGACACTCTGATCAAGAATATGGTCAAGGAGTTGCGAACGAACGGAGCGGACTTGAGAAGGGAATGTCTCGTGGAAAACGTAATTACGGAGGAGCAGTCCGGAAAGCATCACATCCGCGGAGTGCGAGTGAATGGTAGAGACATCGGTTGTCGGGCAGTTCTCTCCAACGCCAACCTGAAAGATACCGTCGAGCGTTTGCTTGGTAAGAGCAAGTTGCCAAACGTGTTTCGCAAGTTTGCGTCCAAGGTGCGGGTGAACTCCACCTCCTGTCAGGTTTATATCGGAATCAAAAAGGGCGAGAAAATCCCCGAGGTCGGTGACCTCATCTTCACTTCCGAATCGGAAAAGTTTTCCAGCGACGAATTGACTGACCGTCACACCACCAGCCGCACGTTTTCAGTTTATTATCCACATACGCGGCCACACCTGAAGGATCCTCGCTACAGCATTGTGACCTCCATCAATGCAAAGTGGAAGGATTGGGACAAACTGTCCGAAGAGGAATACGTCGAGGAAAAAAAACGTCTTTGCGAGGAATCCCTAGTGGCCTTGGAGAAGATCGTGCCTGATATCCGAGATAAGATCGATCACATCGAGGCAGCCACTCCCCGAACGATTCAACACTTTACCCGACATTCGGGCGGAACTTCGTTCGGCACTAAGTTCGAAGGTTTGGAGGTTTCCGAGAAACTGCCCCAACATGCCCCTGGGCTTTTTCACGCCGGTTCGGTGGG
>CAWVZQ010000344.1:0-3625 GCA_963934405.1 uncultured Opitutales bacterium
TCAGTGACTCGATGGTGTTTTGATATTCTCTCCGGTTGAGACGGCGCATGGTGATCTGTCCAGCTGAGTCGGACAGTTTTTTACGGGCAAGCACCATGGTCTTGGCCAGATCCTCCAGAAAGTCCGCCTTGGCCACGCTCTCGGGTTGCTTCTTATTCTCGGGTGGCATTTCCCCAGAATTCAGCACGTCCAAAACTTTTTGCCAAAGTTCCGCATGCTGAAGCGAGGTGACGTTGAAAGACAGGGTCTCGAGGTCCACCTTGCCCTTTTGGGTGTCGGTATCGTGACAATCGAGGCAGTAGGCATCAAAGAAGTCGAAGTGCTTTTCCGGCATGATGGCCTTGGGCTCTGCACCCCAAAGCGGATTTGTGGCCAAAGCGAACCCGGCCATCAGAGAAAATATTTTATACATCACGCCTGTAGTTCCTTGACCACGCCCGAACTGTCGCCATGGCGCTCGGCATCGATCCCCATACCTTGGAGCATGGTCAGCCAAACATTACAAAGAGGAGTGTCTTTGGGAAGGACCAGATGTTCACCCAATTTCAGGTTGGCCCCACCTCCCGCAAGAACTGTCGGGCAGTTGTCAAGATAGTGGATGCTGCTGATGTTCGATCCAAAGGCCAGCGAGGTGTGGTCAAAAAGACTACTGCCATCCGCCTCTTTCGTGGATTTCAATTTATCCATGAATCCGGCGAGAAGAGTGCTGTGCATTTGATCACGTGCCTTCGATGCTTCCATCCTTTCACCCGGGGAATAATGGCTGACGTTGTGAGAGCTATGCTTGACCTCCATACTTTTAAGCAGTGATTGCCCAGGCATACGATAGGTCAAAGCCCGGGTGCTGTCGGTTTGCAAAGCGGCGATGATGAGGTTGTGCATCATCTCAATTTCATCTTTGCCCTTCAGATCAGCAGGAGGTTCATCCAAAGGAGGCTTGGACTTGGGCTTGTCCAACCAATCCTCGTCTTTGCCTAATCGGGTCTCGATATCTCGGATACCCTGAAAGTACTCGTCCAACTTGTCGTTGTCGTTTTTGGACAGGCCATCTTGCACCCGTTTGGCTTCCGTCAAAACTGCATCCAAAACACTTCTCTTCTCCGCAATCGCAGCCTGTCTTTGTTCAAGGGGCAAATCTTCGGCGGAAAAAAGCTTATGAAAGGTTTTTACCGGATCATTAAAACCGGAGATTGGATTGCCCCGTTTATCCCAAGCTAGGGACAGCCCAGGCCCATGGCCCGAGGCATTACCATCAGAACTATCCAACTGGATCGATGAAAAACGGGTTTCTTGACCAAGGCGTTGCGCGACCACCTGATCCGCGGAGATGCTGTTGGCCATGTTTTGGCCGGGCACCGAGTAGCGGTTTGCACCGGTCAGCCAAAAAGTGCTTCCCCAATGAGCCTCGTTGGAGTAGTTGTTGGAGCATCCCTGAACTATCGTAAAATCCTTCTTGTGCCGGGCCAAGGGGGCCAAACCCTCCGACAATTTGTATCCTGCGCCCATATCCGCCTTGTCGGGATACCAAGTCTGCTTGGTCACCCCGAAGCCGATGCCCATGAACACTGCCCGCTTGGGAATCGCACCCGTTGCTTTCGTTGCAGCCGAGGCGAATCGGCGGAACCCAATGGATTCGAGCGCAGGCAGAGCGATGAGCGCCCCGGTTCCACGAAGGAAAGAACGGCGATTGAAGTTCATATGCATTGGGTTTTAACAATAGAAGATGAGCTGGTAATATCAAACGTCTTTAGTACCTGTTTCCTTACAAACTTTTTTAAGGATAAGTGAAATGAACGGGGCGACTACTCGCAATCCCAAAGCCGGACCGAGTCGAAAAGGATGATACATTCCGGACCGCCCTTGAAGGTGAACCTATGCTTTCCGTTGGCCTTGGGATTTATGATGGTGACCTTCTCATGTTCATAAGTCTTGCCATGGCCATTAACCATGACGCGGATTTTCCCCAATTCATATTCGATCACCAGGTCGATCCATTTGTTTAGCGCCATTTCGGATTCGGGTTCCGAAAAGGAGGGGCCGTCCGGCAATTTGATTCGGTGCCCGCCTTCCTTTGCTATGCCCAAGTTGATCATGTGGTGCCCGATTTGAAAAGAGGGACGGCCCGGGCTGAGCTCGGGCTTGGCGAACTGGTAGCGCAGGTGACAAACGAATTTCTCGGGGATACGGTTGATGTGAGCAACCGGCTCGAGACCGAGATGATGATCGCGCTTGAGCGCCTTCATCGCTTCCTCCTTGGATTTGAAAAGAGGAGCGATGATCAATTTGCCGTCTTTGATCGTCTTCCCCTTGGCTTGCCCCCAAAACTCACGATTCAATTCGCCGGCAAAATCATCGGAATAGACCAGCGTGCCGGTTTTAAACAGCTCGGATTTGAACTTGGGTTCTTCGGCAGGAAGATGAGCGGATAAACCGAGGGAGAAGACGGGCAACAAGAGTAGATGTAGTTTATTCATAGGGAGCTTTCAGCGCATTGCGAAGGCGATCAGGAAAGGGGTTATATTGTAAAAGATAGGCACAAAGTTCAAATGTCTTAGGCACCGAATTTCTTACAAAGTTTTAAAGGAACAACGAAATTGGGTTACTCTGCTTTTTGCATTCCCAGAGCCTGATCGAGTCAAATATCGGGCAATTCTTATCATCAGCACTGTAACTGCCACCGGGAGGCAAGTTGCCCGAATAGGAGCATCTTTCTTTACGATTAAAAAGTCTTGTGGCTCTATAAGCGCTGAATGAAAAGGTTAAGTACAGGTTGTTTATGGGCATGGTTGTTAGCCACCACGCCCCTGTTGGCTGAGCCTTTCCCCAACGCCGGTTTTGAGTCCGGAAATTTCGATGGTTGGATCGTTGGGGGACGCAAGGATGCCCGGGCGGTGGTGATTCCATCCGGACCGGTATTCGAACAACTTGGCCAGTCCCGAAAGTTTCGCAGCTCCGGCGGCTGGGAGGGCCATCCGGTCGCTCCCCTGCTGGACCGCTCGCACAACCAGCGCCTGCTGCAGGTCAGCAGCGATGGCTACCTCAACGCAACCACGGAAAGCACGGTCGCGATTGAAGCTGGGAAGCAGTACCAGGTTTCGCTCATCGCCCTGAGCCGCAACGGCGGGGAAGCCATCTACTACCTCGACGTGTATGCGATCGACAAGGACCGGCGGTTGCCCTTGGGCACCGCCCAGTACATGGCCCGCAGCGACGAACTGTTTCGACAGACCCTAACCTTCTCCGTCGAAAAAGATCACCCGCACATCGGAAAACGAATAGGTTTAACAGCGCGCTATCGAGGCCGGAACATCCTGGACAATGCAGCCATTCAAATCTCACCAATCCGACGAACCGGCGCGGAGGCGATCGCGCGGCATCTACCGCTGGTGGAGACGTTGGATGCGGAAGGGAAGCATCCTTTCATCATTCGGGGCTATGAAGATTTCCGTTATCTCAAATCGGTTCCCGAGGCAGGTTCGCTGGAAAACAGTGGGGCGCCGTCTCCTGCACTGGCTCAATTCATCCCCAAGGATAATGCCGACTATACCCTGTACGATCTCGAAGGGCTGACGCTGGCCGATGGGGAGGCGGCGGCCCTGACCCTCCGCATCATCGACCCAAGGGC
>CAWVZQ010000345.1:0-3617 GCA_963934405.1 uncultured Opitutales bacterium
GGTAAGAATCAGGTCAAGCTGGAAGACGTTTCTCGGATCCGCGAGGAGCACAAGGGCCGCGTCCTGCCATGGGACGTCAAGGACCTGCTGAAAATCGACTGAGAAGCACCTGTGGGCGCAGTTTCACGGATGCTCCCTAAAGCAGCGCTTCAATGGGGTTGCCACTGCTGGCGGGTAAAGTAAAGCCGTCCCGACTCAATCTGGAGGTCGGATCGATGTTCATCGCAGCGAAAAGAGTCGCGGTGAAGTCCTCCAAGGTAACCGGATTGGATTTAACGTAAGCCGCCTGCTTGTCTGATTCCCCGTAAACACTACCGCCTCTGACACCACCACCGGCAAGCATCGCAGAATAGCAGTTGGGCCAGTGGTCACGACCGATGCGTTTGGCCCCTTTGCTGATCTTGGGTGTGCGGCCGAATTCGCCCACTAGAACGACAAGGGTTGAATCGAGCAGGCCTCGATCACGAAGATCTTTGATAAGGGTGGCGACTGCTTGGTCAGCGCGAGGCAATGCGAAAGGCAAGCCATTCCATCCGTTCTCAAAAATGCCTACGTCGGCGTTACCATGCATGTCCCAAGTTTCCACGCTGACGAATTTCTCACCCGGGGCCAACCCCGTCCACGCCGCGACGTTGACAAGCCTCACACCCGCTTCGATCAATCGCCTTGCGAGCAGCAAATTCTGGCCCAGCGGGTTTCTACCGTAGCGATCCCTGACTCGATCGTCTTCCTTTTCGATTTCAAACGCTTGCTTTGCCGCTTTTCCGTGCAACAGTTCAAACGCTCTACGTTGATGGATTTCAAAGGATTCAAATTCAGGTCCATTCCCAGCGGGCGAGAGCGATTGAGCGTCCTGCAGCAGGTCCCGTCGACTTCGTTGCTGCTGAGCAGATAAATTATTCTTCGCATCGAACGCGCTGACTCGGAAATCAGGTGACGCAGGATTGTCGTCATGCTTCTCGCCAATCAGCATGGGGGCATACGACATACCCAAATGACCGCCGGTCAGATAAGTGTGATCAGGCGGCGCGGCGCCGCCACCGAATTTCTGCAACCATACGTGGCCGGGAATACTGGTGTTTGACGGACGCAACTTGGTGACCATGGCTCCAAACGACGGGTCATCCGCTGCAGGTTGATCCTTGCCGGCCAGCAACATCGAGTTTGCTTTTTTGTGTTCAGACACCGTGTGCGTCATCGAACGGATGACCGCGTACTCCTCCGACAATTTGGCCAGATTCGGCATCAGTTCGCAGACATGGAATCCCGGAGTAGCGGTTTTGATCGATTTGTAGGGTCCACGAATTTCCTGCGGCGCATCAGGTTTCATGTCCCATGAGTCGAGTTGGCTCAGTCCGCCGTACTGGTGGATGAAGATGCAGGATTTGGCGGGACCGTCCGCTTTTTGCAGTTTTTCCGCCCGTAAGAAACCGGGCAAGGACAACCCCATCGCGCCGATGCCACCCACCTGCAGCACTTGCCGCCGCGACAACGTCTGCTGTGATTGGTGATTGAGGCAGTCGTCTTTCATGAAATCACTTCAATTTCATTCGCAGAAACCCAAGGGGGCAAATAAAAAGATGCCGCATATAGCAGCCACGAGAACCGCTTAACTGGCCACCGCCTGGCGGTAGGACTCCACTTCCCAGTTCTCAATGAATTCGCGGGCCCGATCGCTCATATACTCGAGCCCACCAAAGGCATGGGACAGTTTCATCACCTGCGCCGCGTCCTGGGCAAAGAGAAGAGCCAAGCCGGCGTTCTTTTCCGTAACTCCCAGACCATATACGTGATCACCATGAATCACCACCTTGGGGGCAAAGCCGTGCTTGGCCCGATAATCATCGGCATTTCCCTGGGTAAGTTCGTCCCTAAAGGGATAAGCCCGGGCATAGACCAGATGATCGGGGGTGATAGGTCCGGGCACGCACTCGAACAACCCCGAAGAATCTATGAATTGGGCATCTTCCCCGAAGACCTGCCGGATTTTCGATTCGGTTTCCGGGTCTTGCCCTGTTTCGTCGATCCCCAGATCCTCGTTTACGCCCAAGGAGTCGTACTCGGCCCGCAAGGGATCGATCACGCCGGCGTAGAGCGAACGAATTTCCTCGGCAGTGTCCCCCGACACGAAAACTCCGTGGTTCTTGAGCATGATGAGCTTGGGGACTCCCCCATGCTCCGCCTTGTATTGGTCGATGCGCCCCTTTAACTCCATGCACAAGGTATAGCCGGCATCAATGTACTCGACCCATAGGGCATCGGGGAAAAGCCGTTTGCTGACAGCCTCGCCATCCTTTGCGCAAGTCATCCCATTTACCAACAGGGCGTGCGTATGAACCACGAACTTGGTTTCGAGGATATTGTGCAGGGGAGCCTCCACTGAGGGTCGACCGGCATCGTTACGCACCGCCTCCCCCATGAAGTTCTTGACCAATTCCTCGCGGGCATGCGACTCAGCGGGAGTCTCTACGTCGTAGAGTTCGTTGACCTTAGCCCTATCAAGCGTCACAAAAGTCTCTTCAGTTAATCCAGCCAAGGTGGTACCTGACGGTTTTACCCACAAGGTGGTCTCATTCTTGAAGGAGGTGTTGCCACCCCCACCCTTTACGTAGTCCGGCGTGCCGAACTCGTGCGAAAGTGCCACAATTGTCTTCAAGTCACTCATATCTTATTTGGTCATTTGTGTTACCATTTTAGAAAAGTACAATTGCCGATCGGTTTTGCACATGGCAACAGAGAACCATGAAGCCACGGCTTAATTAGACTTAGCTGAGCTCAGGTCTTTGATGAAGGATGTTTTGAGAATGCCTTTCGAAAGGCTGATCTTGCTATTCGAGTGATAGCTCGAGGGACTCGATCAGAGGCTTGGATGCATTTTCGGTTAGGTCGGTTATCCGCAATTCGACTTGAAAACCGAAGCCTTTGGGTAGACCCGTGAGATCGAGTTGGGCAGGAGTCTTCTTCACTTGCTTGGAAAAGCCCATGACGTAATCGTAGCTTTCCTTGGCTTCCTGCCATTTGCTCCACTTGTCGGCTTTGCCGTCCTTGTTCGTGTCCACGCCCACACGGGCCTCCACTTTCTCGACCCAAGGGCCTGGACTGACGTAATCGCTGGAAGTCTGGGTGACCAGGTAGAAGCGTCCCTCCGCGAACCCGATATCGGGATCGGGATGGCCCTTGCCGATTTCCCCGCAGAAAGAGAAGGGCTTGTCGATGCTCGAGGAAGTGAACCAAGCGATGCGTATTCCTTTGTGGGCTGGATGAAAGTCGCAAAAGAGGTAGTATTGTCCACCAATTGAAATCGCGGCCCAGTCGCCATAAGCGTCTTGTTCAGGTTCGTGGACTTCGTACTTCGCAACGTTGGTCTTGAACCTCTTCGGGTCCTCCTTGGCCCAGTGGGGGTGAAGGTATTCGGCTATCTTGCCAGTCGGCTTGGTCCGTTCGTCCACCGCGGGGGCGACGATGGAGTATCCGTCGATTCCATTTGAACTGACGGCATGGCCGGCAAGCGGTGAATCCCAGGAATGCTTGCGGGCATTGATCGGGCTCCAATCCTCGAAGATGATATGGAACTTGCCCTTGAGGTCGCGGATCACGGCGCAGTCCGAGCCATGGGA
>CAWVZQ010000346.1:0-3616 GCA_963934405.1 uncultured Opitutales bacterium
ATGCCAACTTTGTTCGGGCGGTAGAGATTCTGGATGTTCCTCAAGGAAAAATTGTCGTTGCGGGATTGGGAAAATCGGGTCATGTCGGCCGCAAAATAGCGGCCACTTTTTGCAGTACCGGCTCGCCCGCTGTATTTATGCATGCGGCAGAAGCCGTTCACGGCGATCTAGGAGTGCATCAATCTGGAAACCCAACGGTATTTCTTTCTAACAGCGGCTCCACAAGAGAACTGTTGGCACTGGTTCCCATCTTGCGTCGTCGAGGTTCCTCACTTGTGGGAATTTTGGGTAATCTCGATGGGGTGCTGGCTCAAAAAATGGATGTAGCACTAGATGCCTCCGTATCCCGGGAGGCTGATCCATTAGGCATAGTGCCTACCGCCAGCTTTGTCGTAACAGCAGCCTTGGGCGATGCCCTGGCTTCATCTCTTATGCACAAGCGAGGCTTTTCCGAGGAGGATTATGCTTACACCCATCCAGGAGGACAGCTTGGGCGGAGCTGGACGCTTTCCGTTAATGACCTTATGCACCCAGTGGAGAAGGTTGCTTGTTGCGAGGAGGGCACAACTTTAAGAGATCTCGTGATTGCGATGACCGAATATCCCCTTGGGGCCGCATGCATTATACGTGATGGTAGGCTATTGGGACTTATAACCGACGGAGACCTCCGCCGAGCGCTACGGGAACAAGAAGACATTCTTTCCCTTAAGGCATCGGCGCTGATGAGCACGGGGCCGATTGTTGTAGAGCCAGGTGTTTCCGTTGGCGCGGCTTTGCGCATTATGGAAGAACGTCCCTCGCAAATAGCAGTACTGCCTGTTGTAGCCCCCGATGACGGCTCCTTGTTAGGGCTTTTGCGCCTACATGACATTTACACGCCCGATGAAAGCTAATCACAAGGAGAAGTTTCGAAAGAATCTCAAAAAGCTTTACTGTCTACGGCTTAAAGCTTAGCTGAAATTGTTCATGCGAATTATTTTTGGAATATTCTCGGTAGCCGCGATAGTGGCGATGATTTTCTTGGGTTTGAGCCTGAAGGACGCCCATGACGAAAGTGAACACTGGAAGACACGCAGGGCAACTCTGGAGAACGAATTGTTAGAGTTAAGAAAAGAAGTGGAAGAACACGGTGCTTTTCTTGACCGCCTTCGGCGTGATCCTGACTTTCAAGATGCAATGGCCCGCAAAGAACTTGGTTATGGAAAGTCTGGCGAATTAAACTTTCGTTTTCCCAAAGAGGAGGCCAACTTGACTAATGAAAGTGCGGAACCGTGAAAGACGAAGAATTTGGTGAAATACCTCAAGAGACTCTAAGGTGGTTTGTCGAACCAGGTCAGGAAAAGGTTCTCCCGCACCTTCCTATACCGCCTAGGTCGTTCGCACTTGCAATTGGGCCCGTGGTTTGGGGATTGATGGGGGATGTTCTGAATTTGAGGTTTCTCCGACTTTTGCAACCCCATATTTGGAGTTTAGTGAAAGCTGGTATCGCCGCAGAAAAGGGCTCGTCTTGCAAGCAGGGTCTAATACTCACCTGAGAGCATCTTACTCCCAATGCTTGACCCGAAGGGCATGTGCCCCTAGCTAGTCTCTCTTTTTTCATTCACCCCCGCAACCCGATGCGACAACAGACTCAATTATGGACGAAGCACTTACCCAAACGATAGACAAGGCTCTTACAGACGGAGAGCTTATGGATGCGGCAGCAAACAATCTTCGATCATGGTTGAGCACCGAACGGTTGAGCGATTGGGCTTCTCGCTCAATAGAGCAATTGATAAATGCCGGGGAATGGACCGAAATCAACGATAGGTTTCACAAGAATTTGGCATTTGGTACAGGCGGAATTCGAGGCCGTACTATCGGTCGAGTCCTAACCGATGCCGAGCGCGGGGAAAGCAAAGGCAAATCCAGCCCGGAGCATGCTGCGGTCGGTTCGAACACTTTGAACGATTATACCGTGGTGCGAGCAACGATGGCACTGCACGGCTATATTAGCACATGGATGGCATCGGAGGGAGTTTTGGATGTTCCTCGAATAGTAATTGCCCACGACGTTCGTCATTTTTCGCGTCACTTTTGTGAGTTGGCGGCTTCGACATGGAGTGCTTTGGGTGGCTACGCTATGGTGTTCGACGGACCGCGCTCAACGCCTCAACTCAGTTTTACCGTCCGCCTGAGGTACGCACATGCAGGTATTGTCATAACGGCCAGCCACAATCCACCTCACGACAATGGCTTTAAGGCTTATTTTGTCGATGGCGCTCAAGTTGTACCGCCGCATGCGGGAGCAATTGTAGATCGGTATTCCAAGCTAACGCTTCAAGACACGGTACCGTTGGTTGTTTCAGCTGGCGAAGCCGAAAGTTCCCCATTTACCGTACTTCCCGCAGGCGACGACCTCGCTTATCGCGCCGCTCTCGAGGAGACCGTTCTTGACGCAGAGCTACTTAAGGAACATTGCCCGAAAATTGTTTTTACGCCCATTCACGGAACTGGCGGAATCGCTGCGATTCCATCACTTTGGGATCACGGCGTGGAGGTGGTTTCAGTAGACGAACAAGCAAGCTCGGATCCCAACTTTTCAACGGTAAAGTCACCAAACCCTGAAAACCCCGAGGCCCTAAAACAGGGCATATCCTTGGCGCGAAAAGTTAAGGCAAAAGCCGTTCTAGCCAGCGACCCGGATGGGGATCGAATAGGCGTGGCGGTTTTTAACGGGAAGGATCGCTTTGAGTGTCTCACTGGAAATCAGGTCGGTTGTATGCTGTCGGAATATCGAATATCTAAGCTAAAGAAACTGGGAGTGCTTCCGGAGTCGGGATCCTCGAATGCCGTTATTCTCAAAACTTTCGTGACAACTCCTATGATGGAGGCAATTGCACTTAAAAACGGAATCCGTTGCGTCAACACCCTCACCGGTTTCAAATGGATATCTGAAAAAATTGGCGATTATGAGGATGTAGCAACAACGGCCTTGCGAGAAAATGAAGGTATTGCTTGGGATTACGACAACACCGATTTTTACACAAGGGCGGAAATACTCCAAAGATATTCAAAATTCACCGTGTTTGCAGCAGAAGAAAGTTTTGGATACTTGCCCTTGGATACTGTTCGAGATAAAGACGGAAACGCTGCGGCTCTAGCCTGTGCAGAACTACTTGCTCACCTAGAACTTACGAAGTCATCGCCGTTGGAATACCTAGAATATTTATATATAAAGTACGGCTATTTTGAAGAACAAACAATTAATCTTTATTTTGAAGGCGTAAAGGGTTCTGAAATAATAAAAAAAATAATCGACTCATATTCTAAAAATGAACCTACAAAAATTAACGATATTATCGTAAATAAAGTAAGAAATTTTGGTAAAGCTGGCTATCTTGACGAAGATGGCAAACCAATACCGGTCGAAAACTTTTTCATCTTCGAACTTGAAGATGCTTTTTCAATTGCCGTTAGAGCTAGTGGTACTGAACCTAAGATAAAGTATTACCTTTTTGGTCGTTCTCAGGTCGTTGGGGGGAATGGCCTTGCTGCGGCGAAGTCAGAAGTCGGAGAAAAATTAAAGACTTTGGCCGACTGGGCAAAGGAGGATGCTCATGAACGCGGCGAAGCG
>CAWVZQ010000347.1:0-3612 GCA_963934405.1 uncultured Opitutales bacterium
GTCGACCAACCAATGCTCACCCCCCGCTACACCAAGGAAGTCGTAAACTTCATCTACAAGAATAAGGACAAGCCGTTCCTTGTTTATCTGCCCCATACTTTCCCCCATGTCCCGCTTTTCGCCAGCTCGCGATTCAAAGGTAAATCCGAACGTGGTCGCTATGGGGACACGATTGAGGAGATCGACTGGTCAACGGGGGAAATACTCAAGGCTCTCAAAGACACGGGAGTGGATGAAAACACTTTGGTTCTATTCACCTCGGACAACGGTTCACAGCAAAAGGGCAGCAACTATCCCTTGCGCGGACGAAAAGGCCAAACTTGGGAAGGCGGGCAACGCGTACCCTGTGTGGTGAGATGGCCGGGTAAGATTCCCGAAGGTTCCGAAAGTTCCGAGATCGTTTCCACTCTCGATCTCCTTCCCACCTTTGCCAAGCTAGCCGGAGTCCCCTTGCCCGAAAAGACCATCGACGGGCATGACGCGAGCAACATTCTGCTTGGCGAAAAAAAGGCCAAGTCCAAGCACGAGGCCTTTTACTATTATCAGATGGACCAGCTCCAGTGCGTGCGTTCGGGAAAATGGAAACTTCACCTCGCCCTCGACGCCAAAAAGCGCAACTGGGGCAAGCCCGAAGGCAAGACGCCCCAACAGCTTTACGATCTTGATGCCGACGTCGGGGAAACCAAGAACGTATCCGTCGATCATCCCGAAGTAGTCAAACGATTGCTTGCACTTGCTGAGAAAGCTAGGATGGAGCTAGGCGACACCAATAAATCGGGCAAAGGTCAACGCGAGGCGGGTTTGGTGAAGAAAGCTTCGCCCAGACTCTTGCAGGTTCCCAATTGAGGGAGTCGCCTCTCGATTCATGACTCCACTCCTGCTGGCCTTCGCCGCGGGAACCCTTTACGGGATTTCCGCCCTTTTCTGCAAGAGAGCCCTGGATACGGGTGCGGGCACTTTTCGTTCCTTGGCCTACTCGAACTGGCTCATCACCCTCATTTTCATTCCCTACCCGTTCCTGGCCGAGCAAGCGTTCACTTATTCGACGCTTCAAAACGGCTTCCTCATCGGCGTCCTCTTCTTCGCCTCGCAGACGGCCTGCTTCCTCGCCTTGCGTCGTGGCGAAGCTTCAGTAATCACGCCCATCCTTGGATCGAAATCACTTTTCGTCGCGGTATTCCTTGTTCTTCTCGGCTTCAAGGATACCCTGCCCTCTGAAACTTGGTGGGCGGCCGGACTCGCAGGAATCGCCGTGGGTCTTCTTGGTTGGCCCGCCAAGAACTATCGGCCATCACTGATCGGCCTCGGGCTCGCCATCATCACCGCAGCCGGATTCGGCCTCACTGACGCGCTCGTCCCGCACTTCGCTAAGACTGCCGACCCCTTTCATTTGCTCTTTGTGATGGTAGCGACGGTCGGTCTCCTCTCGTTCTTTCTCTTACCCTTCAGCAAAGGACGCTTTCTCGGCTGGCGGAAAGAAGCCGACAAATGGCTCCTCCTTGGCAGCGTTCCCATGGCCCTTCAAGCGATGCTTATGTCAATCGCCATCGGCTTTTTCGACGTACCCACCGAGGCTAACGTCTTCTACGCTTCCCGCGGTCTATGGAGCATCCTTTTCGTAGTTTGGTTCGGAGCCTTCATAGGAATAAGCGAGGGGAGAGCCCCAAAGGGAGTGCTCGTTAGGCGTTTCCTTGGAGCCGCTCTCCTAATCGCAGGAATTTGGCTGGCGCCACCGAGCCCTTGAAGGGTAAATCCTTGCCTCAGTGCATTTCCACCGAGCACGCACCCAAACCACCACGATAGTAGTTGAAGCGAACGTTCGGGTGTTCGGCCAGAAGCGACATCGGAACGGCGCTGTCGGCGATCCCCTTTGAAATCATCAAGGCGGTAAGGCGTTGCCCCAGCGGGTTGTCGTGCGTGCCCGCCTGCCAAATGGAGACCCGTTTCGCCTGCCAAGTTTCTTGCGGGCCGACCGTAATCGCCTGTTGCGGAACCATGGTGACGTTCCCGCCCCCGGAAGTACGTGCGTTTTGGGAAAGGGTAATGGGATGCAATTCGACAACGCGGGTGGCCAGCTTGCGGTATTCTTCCGGACTCGGCGGTTCGTCCGCATGGGCGCCTTCGCGACGAAAGGGATCGTTGAACGCCCAATGCTTCACGTCCCCCTGCCCTCCCTGCATGACTACGCAGCGGACGCCATCCCAGCTTTCGCGAAAAGCGGAAACGTCCACCTTCGGGAAATGAAGATTTTGCTCGGGTGGGCGAAGATCCTCACGGATACGATCAAAGCACAACTCACGATCCGCCTTTTCAAAGGATAGCGGATGATCAGAAGGCACCTCTCGCCCATCCTCAAACCACTCGTCCATTCCCCAGAAATGAGCGTCCTTTAGGGAAATTTCGAGTTCGTTGACCAGCCTGGCGACCAAAGGCAATTGCTCGGTCGGTCCGATGGGTCCACAGATGCCGGAGGGATTGTCGGGCGTAGCCTGCTTCCAAGCCTCGACGTACTCCAGAGCCTCAGCCAAGTAAAAATCCTCCAGGGTGTCGTACATCCGCACCTCGAAACCGGGGCGAGACAATTCAAGCAAATCCTTCTCGGTCAGCTTTGCGGCGTCGTTGATCAAATCATCCTCGAGAGTGGTATAGTCCCACCAATCGGGAGCTATGCAACTGAGTTTCCTAGGCATGATCCAAGTTCCTTTCGTATTCCTCGTTAATGTAACAAAACTCGCCCAGAGCATCAGCAAGCGGATCCATGTCCTCCGAACTAAAGCCAAGGTGGTGGTGTCGCCGCCAACCTTCGGCGCGTTCGAAACGCCCCGACAGCGTTCCCACTTCACGATCCAGTTGCTCCATTTTGGCCAGATAGGAATCCAGACCTTGACTGGCGTCCAGCCAAGACCTTTGGCTCTCGTGGGCGGCAAGTGCACTGAGCTTGAGTTCGGCAACGGAAGTAACGTCCACGAACAAACCGGCATCTGCTCTCTTTCGCAGGTTGTCGCGTAAACCGTAGGGCATGGCATGATAGAGGGACAGTTCCTTGAATGGAGGCTCCGTCGGTGGATCAGTCTCAAAATTGGGCATCGAATGCGTAAACGCGGCCGTCACGGCCAATCGGGAAACGTTTTCGTGATCCTCCATATAGTCTTGAGGAGAATGCGTGAGCACGACGTCGGGAGCCACCTCGTGAAGGATGGCAGCAAGCTTGCGCAGGTGTCCTAAGTCATAGAGGATTTCCAAGTCGTTGGAAAAGCCCGGATGCCATGTCGCGCCAAGTAATTCCGCTGCCCGTTGGGCTTCATCGCCGCGAACTCGGGCCGTTTCCTCGGCATTCATCTTTTGGCTTCCGCAATTCCCGGAGGACACGTTCAGGTAATGAGTCTCCCAACCGGCTTGCTTCAACAGAAGGAGGGTTCCACCCATCATGAACTCGACGTCGTCGGGATGAGCCGCGACGGCTATGGCGACTTTTGCGCTCACGCTCGCATCCTAAAGAGGACGTATCACCGAGATACCTCGGTAATAGTCGAGAAGAGTCTCCAGTGAACCTACTCCGCCACCCATTCCGCTCTGCTTGACGCCACCGTAGGGAACGCCGTGCACGACCAC
>CAWVZQ010000348.1:0-3582 GCA_963934405.1 uncultured Opitutales bacterium
CGATACCGATATAGAGGGCGAAGGTAACCCCCACGATTAGATAGGTCCAAGTTTTTAGGTCCATGTCGAAAAAAAAGAATTAAGCTAGAATTACGATTATTCGTCCAAATCGAACTCGCGGTCGATTTTGTTCATCTTCCATACGTAAAAGAAGATGAGGGCCACGAAGACGTATATGGATCCCTGTTGGGCGAACCAGAAACCGAGCTTGAATCCGCCGATTCGTATCCCGTCCAATTGGTCTACGAAAAGAATCCCGCATCCGTAGGAGACTGCAAACCAAACTACCAACAGGCATCCCATTAGGCGAAGGTTGGCTTTCCAATAGTCTTCAGCACTCTTTTGTTTCTCTTCGGAACTTGAATTTTCTTCACTCATAGCGTGTCCAGTAATTCTTTTGTTCTACATCGGGAATTTCCCTGAAGATTCTACGATTCGGCAAAATGCCCGTTGCCTCAAGCCTAATTATCCCTCCGACCACTTGTTTGCCGTGGCAATTATTTACCCTCAATCAATTGAGTGTCCCCATGCGTCTTCCGTTCGATCATGCTTGTACTATTTAAGAGAGAGTCCGTCTCTTGCTCAAATGTAATTTGTCGTTATCTCTTTGGTTTCGGTTCAGGAATGCCCTGTGGAAATGCCTTGCTTCAATTGTTGATCAAAGGCTATGAAAGGATCCTTTCTTTGTATCGTTCCAGTTTATTGATCGCCCTAAATTTCGTGAAGTCATCATTCAAAAGTCCTTCGCTTTTGGCATTTGTCTTGGGTCTGCTTAACCTTAGCGGAATTGCTGTTGCGACAAATGTGGATAAAAAAACGGGTGAAGATACTTTACTTTCCATACGCCTTCTTGATTTTACGAGGTTTTCCATAGACGGTAAGACTTCCCATGGAAGCATTTCGATGCCAGATCCTGTGACGGATTTTTCGACCTACGTACCCGATGGAAACTTTTCAGGAACTGACTCCTTCACTTGGATAAGTTTTTCGGGAGGTTCGGAGCAAAATAATACGGTTACTATTACGGTTAATGAAATTCATGATTCACCCGTGTTCACGTCTTTTGGCGGTGTCTCGAGCATCTCGCTGCTCGTAAAGGAAAATCAGAAGGTCGTTGCAGATTTGAATAGCACGGATGCGGAGAGTGCCGCATTGTCTTATTCCATTGATCCCGCATCGGTGGATTCCTCTTTTTTCGACATCAACTCCACTTCCGGAAATCTCTGGTTTAAGTATTCTCCGAACTATGAACGTCCTTTGGATGCCGATGCGAATAATACTTACGAAGTGGTCATCGTCGTTTCAGAGGATGAAAACTCTAGTCAGAAAGACACTCAATCGATTACAGTAATCGTAAATGACGACAATGACCCTCCCGAGATAACCGGTAGGTCTGCAGTTACTGTATTCATGGACGAAGATGGTAGTCCCATTTCATGGCGAGACCCAGATCTCAATGCTTCGGATCCAGATGGAGGCATTTTGACATGGTCCAAGTCAGCAAATGCTTTAAACGGAACCGCAACTATTACTTCTAAAAGCAACCCACCTATTTTTACATACACGCCCGATTTAGATTTCAATGGTACTGATGCGTTTACCTTGAAGGTTACCGACTCCACTGGATTGTACGATGAAATCGTAGTCACTGTAGAGGTTGCCAATGTAAACGATGCTCCTTCTTTCTCCACGCCAAATACCATCTCAGTATCCGAGAATCAAGTGTCGGTCATTGATGTTAATGTGTCTGATGCGGATCTTCTGAATTTTCACACCTACAGTCTCTCTACAAGCGAACATGATGGTGCGCGCTTCTATATAAATCCTACTTCTGGTCTTCTTTCATTTTTATCTCCTCCCAATTTCGAGTCTAACTCTTCCGGCAATGGCGATAACCTTTTCACCGTAAAGGTCCTCGTGACCGACAATGCCGTCGAGGCCATTCCTGTTGCAGAATTAATCCAAGTCACAGTCCTTGATGCGAATGATGACCCTATTTTCAAAAGCCATGACGGGAACTCCTCCGTCTCATTGATGGTTCCTGAAAACCAGTTATTCATTGTAGACGTTAACGTTACCGATGAGGATGGAGACGCTCTCACTTATTCCTTAGGAGGATCCGAAAAGGATTTCTTCGAGATTAACGCAACAGGCTCCTTGTCCTTCATTGCTTCTCCTGATTATGAGTCTAACGCTTCAGCCTCTCGTAATCATCTCTTTAACCTCGAGGTCAATGCTACTGATGGTACGACGGTCGCGTCTCAAATGTTTTCTATAAAAATAACCAATCTGAACGATACTTCTCCTCTTTATCCATCCCGAGATACCAATGGTAGCCTCTTGGTTAAAGTTGCCGAGAACGGAGTCTTCGTCGTTGAACTTAATGCAACGGATCTTGATGGTACCATGCCGGATTATGTCGTTTCCGGGGGGGGCGACGAGGCTCTTTTCGAAGTTAATGGAACTGGTGCATTATCGTTCAAGGTTGCACCCGACTTTGAAATTCCCGCATCTAAGTTTGGCGGTAATGACTACTTCTTGGAGGTTAACGCCACGGATGGTCTCCACACCGTAATCGAATCGGTTATCGTTCAGGTTATGGATGTTGATGAAGTGGCTCCCATATTCCCTCCGTCATGGGGTTTGCTTTACAGTACTTCCGTTCAGGAAGGCAACTCGACCCATGTTCTCGATCTCAACGCATCGGACAATAACGTTAGCGTTCTTGTTTATTCTTTGGTTCCAGGAAAACTTGATAATGCTTTTTTTGTCATCGACCAAAATGTGACTCCGCCACGGTTGGAATTTGCGGAGTCACCTGATTTCGAGCGTCCTCGAAGCAATGTTTACGATTTGGAAATTAATGCCAGTGATGGGTTGAATTCTTCTTTGCAGTTATTGAAAGCCTCAGTTTCTAATGTTAATGAACCTCCCTATTTCATTGAGAGTAATTTTACCGTCAATGAGGATAGTGAAGTGCAGGTTCTAAAAGCAGTTGATCCGGAAGGCCAATCGGTCTCCTTTTCGATTTTATCTCCTCCCGCTTACGGTACGCTAGTCCCCGGAGTTGGTTCCCTTCTTTATCGACCGAATGCTAACTTCTTTGGTCAAGATTCATTTACCCTCAGGATTTCCGATGGATTGTTGGACAGTAATCGCTCCATCGTTTTATCCGTTCTTCCCGTTAACGATCAGCCCGTCGCGGCAGATGACACTATTGTGTTTTCCGGGAGTCAAGCTTCCTACTCCATTGATGTTACGGCTAATGACGGTCCCAATCCCGACCCGGCTGAAAATTTCACCTTATCTATTTTATCTAATCCCAAGTTTGGCGTTGTAAGCATTCAGAGAGGCAAAGTTGTATACACACCTTCCGCCAGCGGATTTTTTGGTGAAGATTCTTTTACCTATGGGATTCGAGATCGTCCGACCTCCGACTCGCAAGGTCTCAGTGACTCGGCTAGGGTGTCCTTGGTGATCACTCCCCTTGGTTGGAGCCACTCAAATGGATTCGGTTATTTCTACCAAGTTGGGCAGTCTTGGGTTTACCACGAGAAGTTGGGTTGGACTTATGTATCTTCT
>CAWVZQ010000349.1:0-3568 GCA_963934405.1 uncultured Opitutales bacterium
GATTCTCTCGAGAGAGCTTTCATCGTTCCATGATTACCGGCAGAGTCATAAAAAACCATTACAAAATGGAGGTGATTTTATAATGGATAAATCGTCCTCCTTTCTGCTATGGTTATCTATTTCCTCTCTCCATTTGTTCCTTCAATGCTAATCTCCTTTACCTCCAAATCAATCGTATCATGAATAAAATCCTATCCTCGACCGCCCTGCTTGCGGCATTTGCTCTTTCCGGTTTCTTGCCGACTTTTGGTGCTGCTCCCGCCAGCCTATCCATAGGCAACCTGTTCGGACCCGATTCGGAAATGACCTTCCGTTTAAACATCAAGGAAATTAAGGAAAGCGGTTTTGTAAAGGGGCTCATGGAGAAAAATCCGGAGATTGTCGAATCGATCGAGGAAAACATGGAAAGCGATGAATTGGAGGAGGTCACCGACTTGATTGGATTCGCGCCTGAAGACATTGCAGAAATGGGTTTCTCCGCCACTGGCGTGGAGGCCATTATGGAGGCTCAAGCGCAAGGCGAGGAACCGAAAATCGGAGAGGACGTTAATTTCGTAGCTGCTATACGGGTGAACAAGGCATCTGATGCGAAAAAATTATTGCAGCTTGTCTTTGAAAAGGCGGAGGAAGAGGAAGGGCCTGAAGTGCGTAAACAACTGGAGGATTCGGTCGAGGCGTTCCAAGGCGCTACACTCCTGAATGTTCCTCGAGAACTGCTCGAGGAAGAAGATGTGGACGCCGATATTTCCGTCGGGATGCGGAGCATTGGCAAAGAAACCTATTTTGCCGTTGGTTTGACTAGTGGGGTAAAGCGTTTTTTTTCCGGAGGGAAGATTGACGCCAATTCATCCGTTGCTCTGGCGGCTTTGCCTGCCAAAAGACAAATTTCCTTCGCCATGCCTATCCCACCAAGCGTTTGGGAGCAGGCAGGCATTGATTTCGGAGACGACAATCCTCTGTTTGCCGGTCTCGCCAACGCCGTAAAGGGAATCAGGGAAGTCGGATTCGCCGCTTCTTTTGCTGAGAAGTCGCTTGGGGTCAACGCGGCCATCACATGCGCCGATGCCCAATCTGCCCTTGCCCTATGGACCATGGCCCAAGCCGGTCTCGGCATGGCACAGCTCGCTGCGGCAGGCGAAGGGAACGCTCCCCCCATTCTGAATCGAATAAAGACACAGGCCAAGGGCAAGAGTGTGATCATTTCCGTTCAAGTGTTGCCCGAGGATTTGGATGAGCTCGGCTCATTCGGTCCGGGAGCCGCTTTCGAGGAGGATGAAGAACCCGATCCGGAGGAGCTTATAGGCGAGAAGGCGGCCGATTTGACGTTGCCTGTGCTCGGTGGTGGCGAGTTCGACTTGTCGGAGCACGTCGGCAAGAACGTCGTAGTCCTCGATTTCTGGGCCACTTGGTGCGGGCCTTGCGTGAAGGCTTTGCCCGAAGTGATGAAGGCGACCGATGGCCTCAAGGGCAAAGGCGTCGTTTTAGTGGCCGTGAACCAAGGGGAAGAGGCGAAGCCGATTAACAAGTTTCTCAAGCGTAAAAAGTGGGATGGTCTCAAGGTGGTCCTCGACAATGAGGATATCAGCAGTGATGCATTTATGGTAAGTGGCATTCCTCAGACCGTGATTATCGACAAGAAGGGCATCGTGCGACACGTACACGTCGGTTATTCCCCCAATGTCGGCAAGCGCTTGAGGGAAGAACTGGAAGCCATTTTGGCCGAGTAAGAGGAATTTCTAGGTTTCCTCGTATATTTACTTTCATAAAGTGCTTATGATGAGCACTATTATGATTATGTTGAAATAATTTTCATCAAAAACGTCCCAAAGGGGTCGACCATCTCCTATTGGCTTTTGTTCGTCAGTTTAACAACTAATTATCAACGCCATTCAAGGGGGCTTCTATCATGATGAAAGTCAACGACTTCCTAAAATATACCATAACACTCAACATAGAGTACGAGAATTACTTCAGCCTCATATACGATACGAAATATCTATTGGAAGCCCGTTTGGGTCCAGATCGTCAGTTTGTAGCGAAGAAGTCTATATATGCGAATTGTCGCAAACGTGCCGTGCAGATGGCCGTGCAATGGTTTTGGAAGGAGTTCAAGGGTGTGCTTGGTAGCGTGCACAAGACGATGATCGTGGACGATCCTCATGGTGAAGTCGTCTACAATGAAGACTTTGCCTGTAATGACTTAGGCAACAAGTATCTTTCCGAAGAGACCATCGACCGAGTTGTCGAGGAATCCGATGGCGAACTCTTCAGGGATGTAAGTGAAGGCTCCGAGCATCATCCCCCCAATAGCGTCAAGCGGGCCAAGCGTCGCCGCAAGCAGAGCAACGTCATAGCGCCTTGCATGACTCAATCCCCTGCCGGCACGATCTATTATCGAATGACTTCGGTTCCTCAACATTCCAAGAATGGAAAAATTATCCAGCGCCGCAAGGTGAAGAACGTGAAATTGGCTTCCAAGACTCTCGAAAAGGCTCTTCGCGAAGTTACTCGTCGAGGTCTTGATCGTCATGAAGAGGATTCAATACCTTCCGAGGTCGTCGAAGAAAACCTCAAGAAAGCCGCTTGAATCAAGCTGCGCCTTAAGGATTTTTTTTCTTATTTCAGCAAGATGATTCTTTGACCCGCACCGGGTTTACCTTATTCTGATTTACTTTGATTCAATTCAATGTCCCTCAAGCCTCACAAAAGTTCCTCAGGCGTTTCCGGTCACGGTGGTGACGTTCCTGCTGAATTAGTGCAGTTGCTGATGAAGTATCAGCGACGCATTTTTGCATATGTTCACACCCTTGTGCCCACTCGCAGTGACGCTGAAGATATCCTGCAAGAGGCATGTGTTACAATATGCGAGAAGTTCGATCAGTTTGAGTCGGGTACGAACTTTTATTCGTGGGCTTGCCAAATCGCCTTTTGGAAAGTTCGAGCAGCTCGGAAGAAGTTCGCTACCTCAAAGGTGCTTTTCAATCAGGAAGTCATGGAGGTCATTTCGGAAACTCGTGTCGAATTAGAGGATGAATTGGATGAGCGTCACGAAGCGTTATCGCGTTGTCTTAAGAAATTAAATGATCGCGACCGTCGCATGGTCCTCATTCGCTATGAAAGCGGTAATAACGTGCCTCAAGCTGCCCAAGCCTGTGGACGTACTATTCAAGGCGCCTACAAGGCTCTTACTCGCATACGCAAAGCACTCTTTGATTGCGTGACTTTCGAACTCTCGCTGGAACAAGCTAGATGAGCCTCACCGATCAAGAAATTCTTGAACTGCACGAGCTCCTCGACGCTCTTGTGGAAAACAACCTCGCCGGCGAGCGTCGCAAGCGGTTGGAGGAATGGTTAGCTGAGAGTGATGCCGCTCGCAGGCATTACGTCCGCTTCATGGACATGTCCGGCAGCCTTTGTTCCTATGCTGAGGAACGGCTTTCGGACGAGGATGATGAAGGCGTAGTCCCCTTTGAGCCAGAGAGCGGGAAACTGGTTCGTTTTTTTCGACCATTGGCCGTTGCCGCAGGCATCGCGATCGTGGGCTTCTTTGGATACAAGAGCTACTTGT
>CAWVZQ010000350.1:0-3548 GCA_963934405.1 uncultured Opitutales bacterium
GATTGCCCTACAAGCAAGTATAAATGAAACTGATCTTTGGGTACTTTTGGCGATTGTCCTTGTGATTGTCCTGACGCAACAAAAAGTGGTAAGCCAAGCAAGGAAGAGATTATGATTCTAAAGACCATGGGTTTTTTCATGTGATTGTTTTTCTTTCAATTAGGAGGCTGTTTTTGCGGCTATTCACTTAGCTTGTTTTGCGGATTTTCTTTCCTTAAAGTTAAAGGTCCACGAAAAAATTTGTAATTAGGGTTATCTTCAAGTTGACGCCACCTTGTTATCTTAGAATTATGATTTGTAATCTATGAAATTGCATTCGTTTTCAAAAGTTTGGCGGGAGTTTATTTTCTCACTTCTATTATTAGCGTTTGTTGGATTTCTTCCTTCTTCTGTTCTAGCGAGCTCGTCCATTGATAAGTTTCTCGCTCAGGATAATCAAGGAAAGGAAGGCCTAGTTGAGGCTCCAACATTGGATGACCTAGGCTACTTGCGTAAGGTGACGATCGATTTGGTCGGTCGTATTCCGAGTCGAAAGGAATTGGATCGCTATTTGAAATGGCCTGCAACTGAACGTAGGCAATCTCTGGTTGATAGTTTGCTCGAGCACGAAAGATTTTCCGATAGATGGACTGCCTTCTATGCTGACATGCTTAGGATTCGTACAGGTTCCACCGGGGGAGGTGCGCTTCTGGCCTACGTGCACAAGTCGATTGAGGATGGAAAGCCTTTTGACGAATTATCTCGTGAATTGATTTCCGCTCAAGGCAGAGCCAATAGTATTCCGGCTGTAGGGTTTATCCTGAATGACAATGCGGATCCCATGGCTCTTACTGCAGCTACCGCTCAAGTTTTCCTTGGTGTGCGCATGCAATGCGCGCAGTGTCACGACCATCCTTTTGACGATTGGGAGCAACGTCAGTTTTATGAAATGGCGACTTTCTTTGGTAAGACTCGGCGAGTGGAAAGTCGATTGACTCGAGCGGTCTACACTACGGAGGGCAAAGAGAACGCAGTGCTTTGGCCTCCGGAGCGTAAAAAACCACCCTCTCGCTCTCCCATAGACGCCAAGTTTCCTTTTCTCTTGGAGAAGTTTGATGGCAAGCCTTCCCACGTTTCGCGTCTCGAGGCCAAGCGAGCCGCGGAGCGCTTGAAGCTTCCTTCCGATGAAGTCGTTTCTCTGGAATCTCTTCTCGATTCCACGGAGGCCACGATTGAGGTTTCCTCCCGCAAGAAGGGACCCGCGGGTTTTGATCCGGATGAAGACTTGAAAGGACAAAACGCAGCGCTCGACATCAAGGGCGACCTGTACAAGGCCAGTCAGATGCGAGCCGAATTGGCCAAGCTTGTTACGCATCCTCGAAACCGTTACTTTGCCCAGAACTTCGTTAATCGCCTGTGGGCCGAGCTCATGGGGAGAGGCATTTACGAGCCGATTGACGATTACTCCGAGTACCAAACTATCAATCAACCCAAGACTTTGAACTTTCTACGCAAGGAATTCGTTGCCCTCGGTTACGACTTAAAGGATATGATTCGGCTTGTGGTGACTTCCGATGCGTACGGCAGAGGACGCCTGGACGCCGGGCATTCCGCCAAGGTTCGAATTGATTCCGAGATGGCCTTTGTCGCCGGATCCCCGCGTAGGATGATTGGTGAAGCTCTCTTTGACAGCATTGCCGTTGCGGGAAGTTTGGAGGACTTCAAGTGGCCGTCCGGAGCAAACCTAAAGACGGTAAGAAAACGCCAACGGGTTTATCTTGATGAAGAGGGGAAGCCTAAGGCAAGTCCACCGGCGGCATCTCTCCCTGTTGCTGGAAATCCCGCGATGGCTCCAATGGCCTCTACCGCATCGGCAGGTGGTTATGACTTGGAGAAAACCATCGCCTTGGATTTTAATGCTCTTCTTGCTCGAGATGACGTTAAGGAAGAATTGGAAGCCATGCGGATGCGTTCCGAGCAGGAATTGGAAGCCATGCGAATGGCTGCCATGCAAAGCCAACCGACTCGTCGTGGCAAATACAAGTACGTTTACGTCGAGGAAGAAGTGGACGACAATCCTCGCTACAGTAGCTCCTATCGCATGGCCTCTCCTGCGGCGCCTGATCATTTTCTCAGGATTTTTGGTCAGCCGGGTCGTGATCGACTCGGGGATTTTCGCGATTTTTCGGCATCCATGCGCCAAGCCCTCATGATGCTCAACGGGAAAATTACTCACGAGGCGGCTCGCGTAGGTTCCTTCGAGCGATTGCACTCTCTCTTGGTCGGCAAGAAGAAGGATTTTCCCGCGGCCATTCGTAGGGTTTATCTTGGGCTCTTCACTCGAGAACCCACCAAAGAGGAAACAAAGGAAGGCCTTGCCATAATCCGCGATTCCGAATCTGCGCTTGAAGGAATGGCCGACCTTCGATGGGCCATGCTTAACAGTCACGAATTCAAATTCCTTCCCTAGTCTTTTTTTTACAAAACCTATAAACGATTACTTGTTATGCATTGTCACGATTACGCCGTAACTCGAAGAAACTTCATTAAGGACACAATGGGTGTCGCCACTTTGCTCGGCATGCCGGTTAGCGGTCTATTGGCTGCCAAGGGAACTGCTGCGCCCGCTAAGGCAGAGCACGTTATTCTTTTCTGGAATGGTGGGGGGATGAGTCACATAGATACTTGGGACCCCAAGCCGGGGCGACCTACGCAAGGCGAGTTCGAACCTATAAAAACTTCGGCCGATGGCGTTCAAATCAGTGAGATATTTCCTCAACTGGCTAATCAAATGCACCACTGTTCGCTCATTCGGTCCATTGCGGGAACCAATGGCGATCACGGTAGAGCGACCTATGAATTGCAGACGGGATATGGGCAAAGCGCAAATCTTGTCCATCCCGGACTGGGTAGCATGGTTGTTCACGAGAAGGAGCGCCTTGGTGATCTTCCCGCCTTTGTTAGCGTAAGCGGACAAGCTCCCAGAGCGGGTTACTTAGGCCAGAAGTGTGCAGCTTATTTCGTGGGACAGCCCGGCGAGCCTGATCCCTATCTTAAGTTTCCCGCCGGGATCAGCGAGATCCGGGGCAACAAGCGCCTCGATGTTCTTGCCCGCATGAATCGTCGGAGTTCCGCTAAATATGCGGCTAAGGCGATGAAGGCCAACGAGTCCGCCGTAGAAGATGCCGTGGCTCTAATGAGGAGTCCTGCCCTCAAAGCTTTTGAATTGAAACACGAAAACCCCAAGAACATTGAGCGCTACGGGGATACTGATTTTGGACGAGGAGCCTTGATGGCCAAGCGTCTCGTCGAGACGGGCGTTAGGTTCGTCCAAGTCAATCGAGGAGGTTTCGATACTCACAGCAACAACTTCGAGGCCATGCGAGCCCATGGTGAAATCATGGATCCTGCCTTGGCCTCCTTGATAGAAGATCTCGCTTCCAGTGGTTTACTGGAAAAAACCCTCGTACTTATGCTAAGCGAGTTTGGTCGTACCCCTAGAATCAATGAAAATGCCGGTCGTGACCACCATGCCAAGGTGTTCAGTTGCTTTCTTGCCGGAGGTGGCG
>CAWVZQ010000351.1:0-3546 GCA_963934405.1 uncultured Opitutales bacterium
GTTGAGCGTTCCTCAATGCGGAGTCCGAAAATATTGGAAACCAGAGAAAACATTCCCGAGAGCACCGAATCGATAGGGAAGTATGGGCGAAGTTCCTCTTCATCGAAAGCATACAGCTCCTGCTTTTGCTTTTCCGCCCAATAGGATACTTCCCAAGGTTCGAGCAAACTGTTTTCACTTTCCGTTTTTTGGGCCTTGTATACTTCTAGTTCTTTATTTTCCCGGGAAAATGCTTCCGCCGTCTTGTCGCGTAGATCGGATACGAAGGCATCGGCCTTTTGTCCGTTCTTTGCCATGCGGCGAGAAAGCGCCACGTCGGCGAAATCATCTTTTCCGAGCAAGGTCGCTTTCTCTAGGCGCAGGTTGAGAATTTGGTCGATGACCTCGGTGTTTTCCCATTCGTCCTGCCAGCCGATCTTGGTCGCGGCTTCCCATATTTCTTTCCTTATGGAGTCGTCCTCCAAGTATTCAAGAACAGGAGATATGGAAGGCGCTTGCAAGGTGAAGCGCCAACAGGGTTCGTCGCCGTCCTTTTGTTCCAATTTGTCTTTCGCGCATTGACGGGCGGCGTCCATGGCGCTGTCGGGAAGGCCTGCCAGTTTACTTTCGTCTCTAATGATCAGATCCCACGCATTTGTGGAATCGAGAACGTTCTCGGAGAACTTTTGCGTGATTTTCGCTAATTCCTCCGAGATGGCTTCCAACCTGTCTCGCTTCTCTTGAGAAAGGTCGGCTCCCGCCTCTCGGAAGTCGGCCATGGTTTCCTCGAAAAGACGTTTGTCGGTGTCCGTCAAGTTTTTCGCTTCCTCCGTTTCCGCGAAAACCTGCAAGGCAGACCAAAGGTCGGGGTCCAAGGCGATTTTTGCTTCGAAGGCCGAAACCTTAGGCAGCATTTCATTGTGGGCCACTCGAAGCTCGTCGGAATTGCAGACGGAATCAAGGTGCGACACCTTCCCCCAGCAGTCGTCGAGCCCAGCTGTTGCTTGTTCCAAGGCTTTCACCACGTTTTCGAAGGTGACTTCGCTTGGATCGAGGGCCCGTATCGTGGCGAGGTTCTTCTCCGCTAACTCGATAGCGAGGGTTGTGTCCGGTTCGATGCGGGCAGGTGTAAGTTGAGACCAATCGGGGTGAAAGGAATCGTCGAGGAAGGGATTGCTCATGTTGATTCGTGTACTTGTTATGTAATAAGGGTGAGATCAATTCACGCAAAACTGGAGGATGCGAGAGGCGGAGGTCTTTCCCTCGGCCTTGCCTTTTTCGGAAAGAGTTAAGCTGATAGTGTGCTTACCGGGTTTCAAGTCGTGAGCGAACATTACGCTTCTAGGATAGTGTAGACCGCGACTATACCGATGTCCTAGCGTAACCGTGCCCTTTACCTTGCCGTCGATCACAAATGCCAAGACCCCTGCGTCCGGACCCGCCAAGACGAAGGCCCCAATGGCGGAACCCTCGAAATCCAACTTGGCGGTTGAGCCGGGTTTTACCGTATGCAGGAGAGGCTTGCCGAGATAGCGTCCGCGCTTCCCGCCGGACAGCTTTTTCCACTCGGGTTCGCTCCACTTCCATCCTCCTTCCAGCTTCGCCTTTTCCGGGGAAAGGAACCGTCCCTTGACGTAGCTGTGCGCGTTGAAGAGCTTTTCGGGAACGGGGTGGGGGACGCCCTTTTTTGCGAGGGGTCTTTTCCATGATTGTTCCAGCATGCTCGCTGACAGATCGGCGGCCAACTGGTTGCCCGGTTTCTTGGGGTGGGTGCCTCCGAACTTAGACCAGGTGAAAGTACCCGCCTCTATGCGGTCGGCCAGTTCCTTGGCCAGGTGCACGGCGGAGACGCCGTAGTGATCCAGCACTTCCTGATGGGCGGCCATGGGCAGGGGCTGCTTGCCTTCCTGCAGCTGCTTGAGCATTCCGGGATTCACGAAATAGGTGACCACCACGTCGGCGTTCGGGTTGTGGACCCGCAAGTGGCGAATGATTCCTTCCATCCCGCGTTGAGCGGCTTCGCGGGAATGTCCCGCGTCCTGATCGTCGTTCACCGCGAACTCCACGAAGAACAGGTCTACCGGTCCGTGATCCAGAACGTCTCGTTGGAGACGGAAGGCTCCCGTGGTGGAGCAGGTGGAGGAAATGCCTGCATTGGTGAAGGTGAACTCGGTTTTCGGGAAGCGCTTTTGTAGCCATTCCCACAAGATCGGTCGATATCCGTTCATCTCCGTGATGGAGCCGCCCATGAAGGCGACGTGTCCTTTCTTTTCCTTTTCGAAGACGAGGCGAGAATTGTCGAAGTTTCCGCGCTGGAGCATGTTCGGTCGAGGTTTTACCGCAAATGCGGAAACGGCAGACGCAAGGGCGCAGAGGGTGAGTGTTGTGATCTTGTGATTCATGGATTGGAAAGTTTTTCAGTCTTCTTGACCCAAGGCGAGAGCTTCCTTGGCTAAATTGGTGATTTCGTCGAATCGTTCTTCCTCCAGCAGTTTGCCTGCCACCAGCCAGGAACCACCCACGGCCAGTACCTCGGGCAGGGCCCAGTAGGCGGGAGCCTTCTCCAAGGTTATGCTTCCCGTGGGAACGAACCGGACGCCTTCCGCCTTAAAAGGGGCGATGAGGGCCTTCAAAAACGCGGCCCCGCCCGCGGGTTCGGCGGGAAAGAATTTCAGGTTTTTGCAACCGAGGGACAGGGCCCTGCTCACCTCCGTCGGTGTAAGCACTCCCGGGAACAGGGGAAACTTCGATCGAATGCAGGTTCCCAGCACCGCTTCGTCCAGTCCGGGAGAAACCCCGAAGTCGATCCCGTCGTCTACCAGTTCGGGAATCACGGCGGCGTTGAGGATCGTGCCCGCCCCGAGCAGCATGTCGGGAAAGCGCTTGCGGGTTTCCCGGAGCGCTTCCCTGGCTGCTTCCGTGCGCAGGGTGATTTCCAACAGGTTCATCCCACCCTCCAAGAGGGCTTCGGCCATGCGTGGACCGTCGTCGGGTTTTGATACGACTGCTACGGGCATCACGCGGTTTGCCCGAATTCGGTTTACGATGGGAGAATCTTCGCTCATTGTGTTTTGCCTGCGTAGGTGTGGAAGCTTGCTTGGGCAAGCGGTTTCGTCCGATCCCCTCCTTTTACGTCTTTCGCAAACCATCCATGAAGTTTACAAATATTTGGCAACCATCTTACCCGGAAGGGTTCTCCACTCTGTTTTTCGTCCACGCAAGAATATGAGTAATGACTACGTTAAGATTGCACGCCTCAAGGACGTTCCCGCCTTTCGCGGTCGTCTGGAAGAGCTCGGTCTTGAACTTCCCGTAGACGACGAGGCTCTCACCGCCGAAGCCGGTTCCCCCTTGGCTCAGCCCATCGAAGTGGACGGGGTAACCGTGGGCAACCGCTGGTGCATTCACCCCATGGAGGGATGGGACGCCAATCGCGATGGTTCCCCCACCGAGTACACCATCCGTCGCTGGCGCAACTTCGGGCTCAGCGGAGCCAAGCTCATCTGGGGCGGTGAGGCCGCCGCCGTACAGCCCGACGGCCGGGCCAACCCGAACCAGACTCTCGCC
>CAWVZQ010000352.1:0-3545 GCA_963934405.1 uncultured Opitutales bacterium
AGTTTCATGACTTGGGCGGCAAAAGATGGGTGATTCCTAGCGAGTTCACCGAGGCGACGGGCTGTTGCCTCGAGAGAAAAGGACTTATCAAGAGTTCCCCTTAATCGCCGATTGAGGTCTGTTCCCGAAGAGAGACGTCTCCCCTGCCCCACAACTTCCTCGATTTCGGGTACACGACTGAAGTACGCTGCCGAACCTTCCGTACTTGATTGATTCGCCCATTTTGTAATTTCTAGATTAAGGAGCGAACGAGCATGGAGTTCCGACTCATGAAAGGCACGTTCCACTTGGGCTAAGAGTTCGCGTGGTTCGGCAACCTTGTTAACAAAAGCAAAAGCGTGACTGATCATAGCTTCTCGGGCTACTTCGGGGGAGCCCTTTGCTGTATGGACGATGACCCTCAACTCACTCCATCTGTTGAGAAGAGCGGGAATGAGTTCGAGACCGTCCATGTCTTCCAGGCGCAAACCCACGACAGCCACAACCGGGGCTTTGATTTCCTTTCGATCCAGAACTTCGGCGGCTGTACCGAATGAGACCGAAGCAAAGCCCTCCGCGTCAAGTTGACGCGAAACAAAACTGCGAACGGCGGGGTTGGCGTCCACTATGAGAATCGGCGTTTTCATGATAGGATTCAACTAGGCCAACTGTTGAACACCCATTTATTATGACTCGGTTTTCTTGCTTCTGCAAACGCATCGGGTATTTTTCTTTTACAAAGTTTCATCTAGAGTCTGGAACTTCAAAATTCGCATGAACAAAAAAGAACAAGATAATCCAAATAGTGGAGCTGCTCGACTTACCTTCCGGTACGATTTGCTTCGGAGCACTATGACAGGTGTTCTGGAGACAGGCTTTTCCACTTTCGGGTTACTAGTTGCCATAAGAGCCTTCGAATCTTCGGAAACCTGGAAAAGCCTGCTTTCGGGGGCGGTTTCGGCAGGTTTGTTGATTGTTCCTTGGGTAATGGGATTTGCCGCTCGGTCTCGTATGAACGTGACCACCTTTGGAGCGTGCTTAATGGTATTGTGCGGAGCTTCCATAGCTGGTGCAGTCGTTGCCGAAGGCGCGGTTAGCTTTACGTTCTTCCTTGTCGCGGCTCAACTCTGCGTGGCTCAATTACCAAGCTTGATGATTCATGTCTACAGTCTCAACTACGCTCCTGAAGAACGAGGTCGGCGCCTGTCTTGGAATATTATTATCTCCGCTCTCATCGGCATGACGATTTCTTACGGTTTTGGTGTGTACCTAGACCGAAATCCGGAAAATTATTCATGGATTTTTGCGGGAATGGCCTTGGTGGCACTTGCTTCTGCAGCAACCTTACTTCCCATTCCTTCCCTACCACTGGACCTGCCGAAGAAAAAACAGGTGTCCTTTTTCTCAGGGTTTTCCATCGCATGGGAGGACAAACTCTTCGGACGGATGCTCTGTGGGTGGATGGTCATGGGGTTTGGGGTACTGATGACTTTGCCACTGCGTGTTGAATATCTTGCCGGCGAAGGAGGATTGGAAATGAGTAACGAGGAAGTGACTTTAGTTGCCGTGGTGGTGTTTTCCATTGCTAGAATCTTGAGTGCCCGCCTCTGGGGGGGGTTGTTCGATCACCTCCACTTCATCGGCTTTCGTCTTTTGTTGAACGTTTTTTTGCTTCTCGCCTCACTTGTCTATTTCAACGCCGAGAGTTTTATCGGGGTTTGCATGGGAGCAACATTAGCCGGAATTGGAACTGGTGGTTCTTCGATCGCGTGGAGTTTGTGGGTGACGAAACTAGCCCCCAAGGGGCGTGAAACCGAGTACATGGGAGCCCATGTCGCTTTTACTGGGGCAAGGGGCGTGCTGGCGCCTTTCCTGGGTTACTGGGTGTTGTCTCAGGCAGGATTTGCGGGAGTGGCGTGGATATCCGCATCACTCATCCTGATATCTTCGTTTATGTTCGCCTCCGTTTTGCGGCATCCACGATTTCGGGTCGATAATTCCAATTAAGGTAAAATCCTAGCCGAAAGGATTTGGTGAATATTGATCTGTTTTTGGCCGCGAGATCAAAATTAGAACATTGTGCTAATGTAACGATTCGGCAACAATCGACTCTCATTAAAGCATTTCTCGACTTGAGCATACCCCTTCTTCAAACTTTTTGCCAATGCTGCAACCGATTAGTCTTCGCGGTACTTTTATTATTTTGCGTAGCGAGTTGTAGAACAATTGAGGTGGCCATCATGCCTCCGGAAAAGTCTCTCGACGACTTTTCTAATCCCAAGCAGTTGGGAACCTATGAACTCTGGCGAAAAGTCATCGAGGAAACAAAGATCGAGAAAAAGGCGAAAATTTTGCTTTTGGATCATGGGGATGAAGCTCTTGCGGCCCGCATCAACCTGATACGTTCCTCCAAGAAAAGCGTCCGTATCCAGACCTTCAACTGGAAAACGGATGAGACCGGACGCTATGTCCTTTGGGAGCTCTTGCGCGCCGTCAAGCAACGCGGGATAAAGGTAGAAATACTCATCGACCAGATGTTTGGAGAGCAAGATCCGAAGATGGTCGCTTTCCTCGCCTCGTTCGACCCCAATTTCCAGATTAAGTTCTACAACCCGACCTTTAACCAACTTGCCCCATCCACAATAGAAAAGCTTGCCGGCCTAGCCTACGATTTCCACGCCTTTAACGTACGTCATCATAACAAGTTGTTCATTGTCGACGATCAACTCGTAATTACGGGAGGTCGCAACTACGCGAATCATTATTTCGATCGTGCCATCGGTTTGAACTACAAGGATCGTGACGTATTGGTCGTAACTCCGGAGCCCGAACCTGCCCTGAATTCCTTTCGCGAGTATTGGGAATCGGCGTTATCGGTGTCTGCGAGAGATTTGGAGGACATTCGCGAACTGATTGAAGATCAAGATTTCCCATCTCTTCTTACCAAGGAAAACTTTCGGCTAAATCACCTCTTTGGCAAACTTTCGGAAAAGGCAAGCGAAGCAAATTACGTCACTGATATCTTCATCAAGCCAATGGCATTTGTTGAGGAAATCAAATGGGTATTCGATTCTCCCGACAAAACCGTTCAATCCCCCGAGTCACAATCCCGCGTTGCTCAAGAATTGTCAGAGTTAGTGGCGAATGCCAAAAGAGAAATCTTCATACAATCCCCTTACGTCGTATTGAGCGAAAAAGCCATTGCTCTCTTTCGTGAGATCAAAGCCAAGAACCCTGATCTACGGATTGTCGTATCCACAAATAGTCTAGCGGCAACCGACAGCTGGACAACGTATGCGGCCAATTACAAGGAAAAGCGGGTTTATTTGGAAGAACTTGGCTTCGAGATGTGGGAATTCAAGCCGATGCCACCGGATATTCATAAGATGATGGCCTACGACGATCTTCTGTCTCGTCGACCAACAAACGATGAAATTGTCAACTACCGTAGGATTCCTTTCAAAATCGATAAATCCCTTCCGGCATTCCCGTTCCGCCTAGATGCTTCGGAAAAAACTATTCACCGACTCGATCGCCGAAACGACTACCTACGCACCCCACCTTTC
>CAWVZQ010000353.1:0-3529 GCA_963934405.1 uncultured Opitutales bacterium
GTGGTCCCCACAACTCGATCAACCACGCCCCCATGAAGGACGAGGGCGGCCGCCCCGCCAACGGGAAGTTCAAGTATGGGCCGCGGGCCTGCGACATTCGCTGGTCGAGCTACGCCATGGAGGACATTCCAAGGGCCAACCGCACTTTTCCTCACTATTGCGTGGTACAGGTCAACAACGTCTTCAACAACCCGCTCGAGCGAGACGGTGAGCGCTGGTTTGCCTTTCCGCACCCTCAGGTGATCTTCCAGTTCCACGACGCCATAACCGGCGAGCTTCGCTACTCGGAGACCATTGTGCTGGGTTTGGACTAGAGAAGAAGCGCCCCTACGAGGAGGGAAGCTTGGGCGTCGGAGACGAGGGTAAGTTGGCTTTGTAGAGAAAATAGTAGGCCACGATGACTGGGCCCAAGGTCAAGGCGACGACCGCATAGCCCCAGTGCCCGAATAGTTTAAGCCCTATGAAAAACGTTGCCAAGCCCGACAGGGTGCTCAATCCGGCCAGCAACCATTGATTCTTTTCGTACTCCTTGGTTGCCTGTTCCAGTTCCTCCTTGGTCATGAGTTTGACACCTTGGTTCTCGATCAGTTCTTGAACGACTGATTGCGGAAGCTCCTTTTCCTCTGCATCGGGTTTGAGCTCCACGGATTCAGCTTGAACGACAATGGCCTTGGGGGGCTCTCCTTCATTGAATTCGCTGGAGACATAGCCGAATCCTACCCACAGGATCGTCAAAAGGATCGATTGAAGTATCGTGGAACCGACACCATTCATTTGGCGTCCATGGAGAATTCTACTTCTGCAAAGGGACGATGGGCGAATCCCAGCCGGCCATGTCGCTTGGCTTGGTGCCTCCCTTGCGTCGGCCTTTGCCGCGTGCCCAAGTACCGTTGAAGGGACCCACGAAGTCGACCTTGAGGTCCGGCTTGATGGCATCTTCGAGTCCCGACGCCCAGATGCAGGCATTGATCAAGAGGCGGCGGTAGCCATCGCTCTCGATGTCGTTGGATGCTCCGTAGGTGCTGGTGAATACACGTCCCTTGGTTTTGCCGTCTTTGCCCATGTAGTGGCGCGTCCAAGCACCTGGCACCGGCTTGCGGGTTTCGTCGTCTGGTGAATCGGGGGACATTCCCTTGAGCGGTTGGGCCATGGCTAGGGTGGTGTAGGGTTTCAAGGGGTTGGTGTTGTAACCGCCGCACTGAGCCCACATGTCTTTAACTCCACGCAAAATGGGGTGTTTAGCTTGCTCGGGGACTATGTCCAAACGCGTGCTGGAGCGGTGGTTTCCGCCGTAATGCCCGGCCCATTTTTCGCCTAGCACTTGGCGACCGAACCCGTCCTTGTAGTCGGCTTCGCCGAAGCCGTTGTTGTATTTGGCATACGGACTGTCCTTTGGAATCTTGTTGAACCCGTGGGTGGCGGTGCGCAGACCGACGATCGGTCCGGCCCGATCCAGATAGTTAACGAAGTGTTTCATTTGGTCGGCCGGCCAATTTTGAAAGCGGGTGAAAACCACCATGAGGTCAGCGTCGGCCAACTCTTCGATACCCGGGACGTTGTTGGCCCCGGGCTGTATTTCACCTTTTGCGTTCACCCCGAACACGACGGAGCATTTGAAGCCATGGTGTTTGGCCAAGATGCGGGCGAGGGCAGGCAAGGTCTCCTCGGAACGATATTCGTGGTCGCTCGCGATGAAGACCAGATGCTTGCCTTTGCCGAGGCCTTTTTCGCCCTCGTAAACGAGAGGGGCAGCGGCAAAAGCGCTAATTAAAGAGGTAATTGTAAGAGTAAGGATTAGGATTGCTTTAGCGTGCATGCCATTAACCCTAGGAAATGAACTTCACTTAGCAAGGCTTAGGTCCTCCTTGAGCGAAAATTATTTTGAAAAGCTCCTTGTGACTTGAGATACCGTCAAATTGTAGGCAGTTATTAGTTATTCAGCGCTTATTTTGAAAAATGTCTTCAACAGCTTACGGCGAAAGATGCCATGGTTCGTCATGTCCTTGGTCTGGGGGTTCCCTCTGTCCGGTCAGGAGGGGTTGCATAACCGAATTGATGACCTGATTGGATTGAAGGTCGGCGACGTCCCTTTTTCCAAAACCGCGGATGACGCCTCTTTCCTTCGGCGTGTCACGCTCGACCTGACGGGGAATATACCCACTGCAGATGAGGTGATCACTTTCCTGGCGGACAAGTCCCCTGGCAAACGAACAAAGTTGTTGGATCGTTTGATCTCTGGCGAATCATTTGCCGCCCATTGGACGGAACGGTTGAACGTGATGTTTCTGGAACGCCTCGATGAAGGCAAAGTGACACAAAAGGAATGGAATGATTTCATGAAGGAAACTCTTCGTGGAAAACCGTTATGGGATGACATGATTCGCCAGATGATCGAGGCCAATGGGCAAGGTGCATCGCGACCGGCGATGAAGTTTCTCGGAAAGGCCGACCACCATGCAATGACTGAGGACATCGCTCGCCTTCTTCTCGGGATGGACCTGACCTGCGCCAAGTGTCACGATCATCCCTCGGTAAACGAATGGAAGCAGGCCCATTATTGGGGATTGTTCGCCTATCTCAACCAAACCAAGCAGGCTACGGCCAAAAAGGAGAACAAGGTCTACCTCGTGGAAGGGCTCTCCAGCAAGAAGGTCGATTTCGAGTCGGTCTTCGATTTGGTGAAAATGAGCACAGGGCCCAAACTGCCTGCCGGGGAGGAAGTTGTGATTCCTCAGTACGAGAAGGGCGAGGAATACGACAAGCCGGCGGCAGACGGTCTTCCAGCTGTCCCCAAGTTTCGTCCGCGTGAACTCCTTGCAACCGACTTGACCTCAAAGGACAACGAACTTTTTGCCCGTAACAGCGTGAACCGTATCTGGTTTTTGCTCATGGGGCGTGGTTTGTCCCATCCGTTGGACGAAATGCATTCCAAGAACCCTCCTTCGCACCCCAAGCTTTTGGATTTGCTGGCTCGCGAATTCGTGAGTCATGGGTTCGACCTCAAGTGGTTGATCCGCGAAATCATGATGAGTGAAGTTTATCAGCGAAGCAGTCGCTTGCCGGATGGAGTGCCAAAGGTCGAGCCTGACAGTTACCGAGTGACCTTGCCGAAGGGCTTGACACCCGAGCAATTGCTGCGAGCCGTATTGCGAGCTACCGGTAACGTCGAGTGGGCCAAAGCCCTCGAGGTAGAACCCGATGCTGAAAAATTCGAACGTAAGGGATATTTCACCGGGAGCAACGTCGATCTTCCGCCATCCTTGGGTGAGATTGAGTCCATTTTTATTCAAACCTTTGCCCAACCTCCCGGCGTGGCCGAGGTCGATTTTAGTCCTGGCGTCAATCAGTCACTATTCCTGATGAACGACCGCTTGATCCAACATTGGCTGAAACCTCGGACCGGAAACCTGATCGATCGTTTGAGCAAAATGGATGCTCCCCATGCCATGGCCAAGGAAATGTATCTTGCCGTATTGTCGCGCCTGCCGGAAAAGGAGGAGGCAATTTGGATCACCGATTATCTTGCCCG
>CAWVZQ010000354.1:0-3525 GCA_963934405.1 uncultured Opitutales bacterium
ATCGTGGTGGCGGCTCAACGTCTTAGTTTTAATCTGAATGATGCCGTAGCGCTAAAACTGCTTCAGGTCGGCGGACGTTTGTCGGCAGGCAATGAAAAGGCACTTTATCTAAAAGGTCTTATGGATGCGAAGCAGCCCATTCCTCCCGGAGTCTTTGGGGGAAGGGTCGCCGAAGCTGCTCTCGGCAAGTATCTGCTCGATTTGGCCGGCCCGCAGAAACCCTCCTTCTTTCGCTTGCTTGCCTACAATCTAGCGGGATTGCTCCAACCAGGCAACCGAACCGTGATGATTGAATTGTACAAGGCCAGACAAATGGGAATCTCTTCGGACCTAGATAGTGTGCTCAAGCAATTGCACTTACCCTACCCAACCCATTTGCTGAAGGCACCACTACCTCCGGCCCTTCCGCTGACATCGGCCAAGCGCCTGGCTGAAGGTGCGGTGAAATTGGCTGAAAGAGAATTTAACGTAAATCGCCAAAGCCCTAAGGGGTTCCAGATGCTCCAGTTCGCAAAAGCCATTCACCCGGCAAATGAAAACGCCCTCATGCTGGAAGCACTGTTAACCGGTGGGCAACCGATCTCGGGCATCTACACCGAGGTTACCGAGCAAGCTTTTTTCGGCTACTTGGATCAGGCCATCGAAACCGCGGGCAAAGATGAGGATTTAACTTTGTTGCTGCACAGCGTAATTCTTCTTTATCAGCCAACTGCCTTTAAATCCGTGGTGGCCATGCAAAACGCCAAGAAAAAGAATTTATCAACTGAATTTCGCACTATTCTTGGTCGATTCAATGCCGCTCGAACTTTTGCTGCCACAAAAAAAACAACAGTCCAACACACAAATACCGGAAATTCGAAATCACCCTCGCTTGATGATCGTCTCAAGCTGAGTAATTTAACACGTATGCTGATTGACCGAAAATGGACTCTCGTGGATCGTTCCACGGACCAGCAGTGGTTTTTTGAGTTTCGTATCGTTGGTCCAGTTTCGTATGCGCAAGGCCGCTGCACGGGCAAGCGAGGTACACGTACGCATAGTTCGCGCCAGTGGACGATTCGAGACGGAATCCTCATTCTCGACAACACCTCTAAGTATATTTACGAAGAATCCTCTAGGCAATGGAAGCAAGCCGATGGGAAGGACACGAGCTATATTCGCTAGTCGTTGACAAGCATCGTCAACCTTTGGATTTGAGTTCCCGTATCAGGGTGTGCCGATGAGTGGATTTGACGTTGTCGGAGATGTTCATGGACATGCCGATCAACTGTTACGTCTTTTGGGCAAGCTTGGTTATGAGCGAAGAAGTTTAAGCAGAAGATTCGCTCATCCTGATGGCCGAATGATCGCCTTTGTCGGCGACATAATCAACAGAGGACCCGCATCCTCGGCAGTTATCGACATAGTTCGAGGAATGACGGATGCGGGATCGGCATTTGTAGTTCTTGGGAATCATGAATTCAATCTTCTTGCCGCAACCTTTGAGGGGGGGGAACAAGTTCAGAAGAAATACCGAGAGCACTTGGATTGGTTTCGAACTCTCCCCTTTTCTCTGGAGGTTGGTGGCATAAGAGTGGTTCACGCGGTGTGGCATCCGACTTCGTTGAAGGTGATAGCGGGGCGAACCTGCAGCGACGAAGACTTTTTGCGGAGAGCGATTACCAAGGGAACACCCGAACACCAGGCCGTTCAGACCGTATTGAAAGGAATCAAGGTACCCATCCCCGAGGGCCAAGTGTATTTAGATCGTTTTGGAATCATCCGATCAGGAGGTCGCATTCGCTGGTGGCTCGATCCACGGGGGTTGTCCTATGCCGAGTTGCTCTTCCCGGCTTATGCTAGAGCTTCAGCCGATTCGAGACCTTCGGCCTCGGATTTGGCGAATGCCGAGCCTTACCAAGGTGACGAACCTGCCGTTTTCATCGGTCACTACTGCTTGCCCGTTAGCGAGCCAAAGATACACGGAAACGTCGCTTGCGTGGACGGATGCGTAACCTGCGATGGTATCTTGTGGGCCTATCGGTACAATGGCGAACGGACTCTCGATCCGGTCCACCTTGTCCAATCGGATTGATGTTGAAAATCTTCGAGTTTGCTTAGTTCCGTAAAGCACGACTGCAGCTTGGAGAACTGTTTAAGACTTCCCATGCGCTCTTCCAGCGGTTCCATCTGGATATGTGCACGTCATGGAGATCCAATCGTTTCTTCTTGCAGGCGTAACAGAACATATCAGAAGCTTCACCACGATCGTGAGCGAGGAAGTACTTGTCTGCGGACCCGAAATCATCGCCCAGATGATAATGAAATTTGTACTCGAAAAGTTCGGTTTCCTCGTTTTTTGTTTTCATCGTATTTTGCTTAAATAATATATGTCCAAACAGTCTAAAATGCAAATGCCTCGACTTGCTAAATGAGGCCAACTCATTGGGAAGTTTGTTGCCTTGGCGTAGGGGTTGCCCTAGCGAAAGAACTCTTCTCCATGAATCATGATGATTTTACAGCTAATTATAGACTGACCATGAAACAATCCGACCCTTCCCTTAATCGACGATCCTTTCTCCAACACGCCGCTATCGGCACAGGCTTAATCTCCGCTTCGGCGCCTGTTCGCCTTTTCGGCAAACCAAGTCCGGTTTCTTCGACCAAAGTGAAGCTTGGTTTCGACAACTTTTCCATTCGAGCCTTGGGCTGGAAGGCTCCTCGACTTCTGGAGTACGCAAACAAGCAGAAGGTGGACACCATTTTGTTTTCCGATCTGGACGTGTTTGAAAGTCACGACTCAGGTTATCTAAAAGAAATCAAGCAACAGGCGGACAAGTTCGGGATTGCCATTCATGCCGGCACCGGGGGGATCTGTCCCACTTCTCCAAAATTCATCGATAAGTACGGATCTGCGGAAGATCACCTCAAGCATCTTCTGAAAGTGGCAAAAACCTTAGGTTCGCCCGTGGCTCGCTGTTACCTGGGTAGCATGCAAGACCGCAAAGGCCCAGGTGGCATCCAAAAGCATATTGAAAGCACCATTCAGGTCTGCAAAAACGTTCGTAAGCATGCACTCGATGCAGGCGTCAAGATCGCCATCGAGAACCATGCGGGCGACATGCACAGTCGTGAACTTGCCGACCTGATCGAGCGTGCGGGTCCGGAATACGTCGGTGCCACGCTCGACTCGGGCAACGCCACTTGGACTCTGGAAGACCCCCTCGACACCCTCGAGAATCTCGCCCCATTTGCGGTTTCCAGTGGCATTCGCGATTCCATGATATGGGAAATCGACAATGGCGCATCGGTACAATGGACTGCCATGGGCGAAGGTTGCGTGGACATGAAGGCTTTCGCCAAGAAATGGGCGGAGCTTTGCCCTCAAGTTCCCGTTCAGCTAGAAATCATATCCGGATTCTCCAAGCCTTTTCCCTATTTGGAAAAGAATTTCTGGAAACCTTATGAATCTATCCGTGCGGATGGTTTCGCTGGATTCGTCGGGTTAGCGAAAGCGGGAACTCCCATGGAGTCCTTCAAGGTTCC
>CAWVZQ010000355.1:0-3515 GCA_963934405.1 uncultured Opitutales bacterium
AGGTCGAACGCTCCCGTAAGGCCCGACTTGCAGGAGCCTTCCCCGCATCCGTGCTGGTGTACGATGACTCCTCTAACGGTTTTTACGCCGGGCGGAATCCATATCGTGTAGTTGACCGGGAAAATCAGTTTCCCGGGCTCCTTGGAGGCTTCGTAGCGTACCCGATGATAGGGCGGCTTCGCCTCGGGGAAGACGTCGTAAGGGGGCTGCTGGCCGAATATCGAGTTTGCGGCAAGAAGAAGAAAAATGGCGGAACGATTCATAGGTGGCGTAAAGTTGCCGATTCGCTTGCCCGGTGGCAAGCCTCGGACGCGAGTTTGGCTGACGGATCAGCTTCGGGCGGAGTTGAAAGGTTTGTTACTCCGCCATGGCTAATCCGGCGATCCGGCCGGTAGTCCATGCGGATTGGAAGTTGAATCCACCGGTGATACCGTCGATGTCCAAACATTCGCCCGCGAAAAAGAGGTTAGGGACTATTCGACTTTCCATTCGCCGGAAGTCTACCTCCTTGAGACGAACGCCACCGCAGGTTACGAACTCTTCCTTGTTCGTGGTCTTGCCTTGAACTTTGAATCGAGCGGCGGTGAGCTCTTGGGTCAATGCTGTTTCGGCTTGCTTCGACAACTGTGCCCACTGAGTTGTGTCTTGAACTTTTGCAGCTTGCAGAATTCGCTCCCAAAGCCGTCGAGGAATTTCCTCGAATATTTTGCTTTTGACCAAGGTTTCTCCTTCCCTTTCTCGTAAGTTGGCGAAGCGTTCTCGGACTTGATTTTCGGACTGGTTTCCCAGCCAGTTTATGACAATATCGAAGTGGTATTTGCGATCTTGCAACTTGCGAGCCTCCCATGCCGATAGTCGCAGAATCGCGGGACCGCTCAGCCCACGGTGGGTGATAAGGATGGGACCAATTTGCTCGGGGCTGTTCGGCAGTACCTTGACTCCGGCGTTTTGCACGGAAAGCCCGGATAGCTCGTGCGTGCGTTTGTCCGTGATGTTGAATGCGAAAAGGGAAGGAGCGAGTGGCTCGATCGTATGACCGAGAGCCGCCATGGCATGCGTGAGCGGAGATGACTTGAGAGACCCTGCCGCAATGCAGACTGCGTCCGCGTGGGCAAGCGTACCGTCGCTAAGCTCCAGTGAAAAGGTGCCGTTTTCTTGGCTCTGCAACTGTTTGAGCCCTATGTTCGGGCGGAGTCTGACCCTTGCTTCGTGGGCGGAATCCATGAAGCAATCGATGATGGTTTGTGAGTCGTCGGTGTCGGGGAACATGCGTCCGTCCGCTTCCGTTTTCAGGGTTACTCCGCGTGAAGCGAACCAGTCTATCGTATCCTTCGGTTGCCAGTGATGAAAGGCGCCTCGCAGTTCACGAGATCCTCGGGGATAGTGGGCGGCGAGATCCGCCGGGTCGAAGCAATCGTGGGTGACGTTGCAGCGGCCACCTCCCGATACTTTCACTTTAGTCAGGTACTTGTTGCCGCGTTCGAATATGGTTACTGTTGCCTTTGGGTTTGCTTCTGCGGCCGTGATTGCTGCAAAAAAACCGGCGGCTCCTCCACCGATGATGGCAATCTCCCTTGGGAGGTCTATTCCGTCTTCCGAATTTTTCATTGTTGCGCCAAAGGACTGACAAAACGCATTCGAACAGACAATGCTTATTGTCCCAGTCGAGATCACCAGAACCGGGAGATGAAGGTGATTTGAACAAATTTCAAAAAAAAATCGGCCGGAAATTTGACAGGGGCGTTTTGCTGCGCGATTGTTGACGCTCGCATTATTTCAAAGGTAATAGAAAGGATTGGTTAAACAGAGTGATTGTTGGTGTTGCGGAGGATTTGCTTCGCGTAGGTTATAAATTTTTTCAGGGTGTGGGGAATTTGATTTTCGGGCTTGGTCCGGAGTTCTTCTTGTCGAGGAGCTCCGCTTTCTAACACATATCGATTCCACCTGGATTTCCTTCGGTCGGGAGTGATCTCCCGCGGGGTTTGTCGTCTTTGGTTTCCGAGCTTTGCCTTCGGTTGCGGGATCGGCGTCTCTCCACCTTAAGGATCCATACCCAAGTTAACGAGAACAACAGAGAGGATAACAATAAGATGACGAAGAACGAAAAAAAATCGAGTGAAGGTTCGGTATCCAAGCCGGCAAATATAGTGAAGACTAAACGTAAAAGGGAAATTACGGAAGCCGTGGCCATTGAGCAAGCGGTTGAATCCCTCAAGGTGGGCAGGCTCAAGAATTATCAGAACATGTCGGTTGCCCCTTTGGTCGGGGTGACTGATGAGAAAGGTCCCGAATACCTCACAATGACCGAAGCCTTGGCGGGCGACCTATTGGAGGTAACCGAGATCGATCATGGCGGAAGCGTGCCCAACCTAAAGGTGCGCAACCTGTGTGACAAAAACGTGCTCCTGCTTGATGGCGAGGAATTGATCGGGGCGAAGCAAAATCGCGTGCTCAACACCACCGTGCTCGTGGCTGGCCAATCCGAGGTGATCGTTCCCGTAAGCTGTACCGAGCAGGGGCGCTGGTCCTACAAGTCGGACAAGTTCATGGACTCCAAGATAATGATGGCCAAGGCGGCTCGCAGCAGCAAATCCAGTTCGGTATCCCATTCGCTGAAGATACATCCGAATTCCTATTGTTCGGATCAAGGCAAAGTGTGGGAAGAGATCGCGGATTACCATTGCGATCTAGGTTCGCATTCATCCACGGGCGCGATGAAGGCCGCATACGATCAACGTGAGGACGACTTGAGGGCTTGTCGCGAGGCTTTTCCTTTGGTCGAGGGGCAGCGAGGCGTGGTTATCTTCGTGAACGGGGAGTTCTCGGGTTGTGAAATTCTCTCGAGGGCCGATGCATACAAGCTTGTTCACCAAAAAATTATCGAAAGCTATTCGCTGGAGGCTTTTCGCGACAAAAAGGAGTCTTCGGGGAAACCATCCGCGAAAAAAGCTAAGACCTTGCTTGGGCAGATCAGTTCTTGGAAGACGGAGCGCTTCAAGTCCGTTGGACTGGGGGAAGACTTGCGCTTGCAGAACTGCGATTCTCATGGGAACGCCTTGTTGGTCGACGAGTCCATCGTTCACGCCGCCGCCTTCGGGCAAGATTCGTAGTAGTATGTCTGCAGAGAACATTAATCCCTTCTGGCGTATTTGGAGAGCGGATGGTTATCGCAAGCTGGAGATGGAGGAAGAATGCATGCGGGAACTGACCGCGCTTACCGACTCTGAATCGAAAACCGAAATTGCCTTGGAGGTCTGGTTCGAAATCCACTTGGGCAACGAGGATTGGGAGTCTTTGTACGAGACGGTGCAATTGCTCGCCCGTTTTCAGCCTGCGGAGGTCAAGTGGGTGACCTTCGAGTCCTTTTGCGCCTTCAAGTTGTTCGACGTATGGGAAGCGTCCAAGGTGATTGTCAGGGCCTTGCCCCGATTCCCCAAGGTCGCCGAGCTTCGCTTGCTCCTGCATTCTCTTCATCATGATGCGGGACACGGGAGAACCGCGGAGTACTGGCTTGA
>CAWVZQ010000356.1:0-3513 GCA_963934405.1 uncultured Opitutales bacterium
GGACACCATCCGGAGTCCAGGCCAGGGAACCCTGGGTCAGGGCAACTTCAAGCGAAGAGTAGCGGGTGTGTTGGCCGGTGATTTCAGCCATTTTTTGATCCACCGAGATGGTGTTGCGGTGAGCCGCTCCGATTTTACCACCGGTTAGGAAGACATTGATACAGTTGTGGTGATGGCCAAGGCTGCCCGGGTGATGAAGGCCACTGACGGGGGTAATGGCATCGCGGTGTTTTTCGAGCGGTTTGAGGGAGCGAGAGAATTTGTAGTCCCGGCCCGATTCGGTGATCTGGTAATTGAGGGAGTGAACACCGTTGGCGAGATAGATAAAAGCGCTCCGTCTGGGTGTGGAAACTTTTTCGGCTGCTTTGAGCGGAGTCATGCATTCGAGCATGGGGAGTGCGATGCAGGTACCCATAGCCCGTAAGGCATGCCGACGATTAATTAACCAGGATTGTGATAAGTAGTTCATGTTTTTCCCTTTTTATGTTTTAAATTCTACCGCTTGCGGATGAGGTCGGAGACGGCCACCGCCCGGATCATATCTTTAATCTGATAATTCTTTTTCTTTGCTTCACTAAGGATGGCTGAAACGTCTTCTTTGTCGTCAACGGTGAGCACGCGGCGGAGGGCATAGGTGCAAAGGTGCTCGATAAAGGCACGGGCAAAGCGGTCGCTTTCATCGAGCAGCAATTCTTTGAATTCAACCGCACCATTGAATTTTCGATCGTCCGGCAAGGTTCCCGAGGCATCGACCGGAGGATTCGCTCCTTTCCCGGTGGGCACGAGTTCACTGGTTCGCCATTGTCCGATGGCATCGTACTGGTCAAAGGCCAAACCCAGAGGATCAATGGTTTTGTGACAGGCGGCGCAATTGGGATCCTTGGTGTGGGCTTCGATGCGTTGGCGAATGGTGATCTTATCGCCTTCGGGGGGGACGGGTTCGATTGGGTCGACGTTGGCAGGTGGGGCGGGCGGGGTCTTGTTGAAAATAGTTTCACTCAGCCATACCCCGCGATGAACCGGGCGATGGCGGGTGCCGTCCGAGGTCAGCCCAAGAACACCGCCCATGGTGAGTAAGCCCCCGCGGTTGTCTTCGGGTTTAAGGGATACTCGCCGAAACCCGGGTTTGGTGGGTTCGGGAAGTCCGTAGAAGTCGCTGAGGCGGGCGTTGGCCATAGTCCAGTCGGAATCGAGCAGGCTCTCGATAGGGAGGTTGTTGCTGAGCAATTCCCTGAAAAATTCAACCGGTTCGTTTCGCATGCTGGTCTCGAGCCAGTCATCGTAGGTGGGGTAGAGCTTCTTGTCGGGCGGGAACATCCCAACTTTATGCAGTTGTAGCCACTGTCTGGAAAAGTCTTCCACAAATCTTTCGATGAGGGCATCCGCTAACATACGGTCGACCTGTTTGTTCAGATCGGTGCCATTCAGCTTCCCTTGGTTTGCCAATGCGAAGAGAGGATCATCAGGCATGGAACTCCAAAGGAAGTAGGAGAGTCGCGAGGCAAGTTCGTGTTCGTTCAGTAGTTCCCTTGTTTTCGGTTCGCCCTCCACTAAATAAATGAAGTTTCTCGAAGTCAGGACTCGAAGTAATGCCGTACGAAACGCATCTTGGACTTTTTCACCCGCATCTAGATCTTCTTTATAAGATTTAAGATAGCCTGCTAATTCCTGAGGATCCACTTTCCTTCGCCATGCCCGCTGCGCAAAAGACTGCAGGTGATGACTGACTTTTTCAAAGGTCGCATTGTTTTCGGGAAAGATTCCCTTGCGCAGCGCATTCTCTTGAGGGGTTACGATGGGTCCTTCCCATTCGATCCAGTCCAATATGACCGTTGAAAAAATTCCGTTTCCCTTGTCGTCGAACATCTGGGGCGCGTTGGGGTTCAACAGTGCAGTCTCACTGCTGTGCGTGAACAGGTAAGCGTCTCTGCTTGAGAGAGCGTTGCGGAAGGCCGCACCCCCTCTCCGGTCGATCACGTCCGTGGCCACAACGGCAAAGTGCAATTGCGTCGGCATTTCCAGAAAGATTTCGAATTCGTAAACCTGTGGCTTGTCTTCCGGGGCGGTGATATCGAGCTCGATGAGTCCATCGACATTTTCCTCACTGGTTCGCATTCCAATGCTCAGGTGGGCCGGTTGCCCGCCTGGCGGACGGATACCACTGGCCTGGAGACGAAGTTTATAAAGACCGCTGTGTTCGGGGCCGGTTTTGCCAAACCAATGGTGGGCAAGTGCCTGATCCACCCTGCCGGGGAAAAGGAGTTGGCGAAGGGAGCGTTTGATTCCAAACCGTTTTAGGGCATCTTTTTGTTTTTCTCCCCCACCGTAGCGAAGTTCTGCAGCCGTCTTTTTGATTTTCCGGGCTTCGCCTTGAGTCTGTGGGAATGCACGGTCGAGAACGATTTCAGCCGCCTGATAGTAGCGGTTGACGTGGGAAGGTGAGAGCGAGAGCTGGGAACCAATGCGCTCGTAGCCGTGCCAGAGGGTGTCCTCATTAAGCTCCCCCGGTTTGGTCGGGTCGTAGCGTACGCCCAGAAGATCATAGACTGTGTTTTGATATTCCTTACGGCTTAGACGGTAGTGAGCGACGGCGGGGCGGGCGGCCATGCGGGCGGCTTTGCCTTGGCTTATTTTTTGATCAAGTTGGGCAATGAATTGTGAAATTTCCTTTTCGTTGGGGCGGGGTTCCTCCTCGGGAGGCATTTCCCCGGCATTGATCCGTTCGTTCACTTCCGCCCAAAGGTGACTGTCGATCCCGGCCTTGAAGTCACGGGAGAGGGTATCGATCTTCAAGTCTCCCTTTTCTTTCTTCGGACCATGGCAACTCACGCAGTGGGTGGTAAGAAACTTCTCAAAGGAGGAGTCTTTTGCGAAAATGAAAACAGGCAAGAATATGAATAAAATTCCGAGACGAAACATAATAAATATTTATATTATCTTGGTTGCTTAATGAAAGAGTAAAGGACGCGTTTTAAAATAATTTTCAGGAGAGAAGTTCTTTGATTATTCCTTTACCTTCGAAGCCGGTCAGTCGCTGTTCGAGACCGTTGTAGTACCAAGTGAGCCGTTCGTGATCCAAGCCCAGCAGATGCAGAGCCGTGGCATGGAGCTCGTAACTGTGGGTAACCTTGTCGACAGCCTTGAAGCCGAGTTCATCGGTCGCACCATAAGTGGTTCCCGGTTTGATTCCGCCACCTGCGAGCCAAGTCGTGAAACCTCCTCCGTTGTGATCACGACCCTTGCCGGCACCCCCTTGTGAGGCCGGTTGTCGCCCGAATTCGGAAGTGCAGACAACCAGAGTATCCTCAAGCATGCCACGGGATTTTAAATCTTTGAGGAGGGCGGAGGCACCCGTATCAAGAATGGGTCCCCAGTAACCATGATCGCGGGGTAAGTCCTCATGGCTGTCCCAGTTGGGGCGGATCTTTTCAGCGGTGGTGTTTTCCGCTCCGCAATATACCTGCACAAACCGAACACCCCGCTCGGCGAGCCTGCGGGCGAGAAGACACTGCC
>CAWVZQ010000357.1:0-3510 GCA_963934405.1 uncultured Opitutales bacterium
ACCCCGCGCCGCACGGGGCTGGTCCGATTGGGGAAGGAGGTGGCCGCCAGTACGGCCGGCATGCCGAGGATGCCTCCCCGGTTGGGGTTCTTCAGCTTGACCCGGCGCATCTTCGGACCGCGGATGGATTGCTTCAGACCATATACCTTGGCGAGCGGTTCGTTGAGGAAAGTGTAGTCGCTGTCCACGAACCGGGTCACGCTTTGGTTCTCCCGCACGATGCTCTCAAAGAACAGTCGGGCTTCCTCCATCATCGCCGTGCGGAGGGCAGGCGTCATTTGGGGAAAGGTCTTCGGATCGAAAATCTGCCCGTCCAACTCGTTCACGCGCAACCATTGCGCCCCGAACCCATCGAACAAGGCACGCGACCGGGCGTCCTTCAACAGCCGCTTCACTTGGGTCTTGAGGGCATCGGGTTTGTGGAGTTTGCCCTGGTCGGCCAAGGCGGCCAGCTCTGTGTCAGGCGGGGCCGACCACAGGAGGTAGGACAGGCGGGAGGCCAACTGGTGGTCATCCAAAAGTACGATTTTCTCCTTCGAATCAAGTTCCCCGGCTGGGGTGATGAAGAGAAACTGCGGGGAGACGAGGACGGCCTTGAGCATCAGGCCCAAGGCCGCGGAATGATTAAGTTCATTGTCCCGGGCGAGATCGTAGACGTCGACGAGGACATCCAATTCCGCCTCGGAGGATGGACGCCGGTAGGCATTCCGGGCAAGGGAACGGGCGACCCTGCGGGCCTCCTTGCGGAGATCGGAACCTTGGGCGGGCGGTTCCCCGAAGAGACGTTTTTGCACGGCGGGAGGCGCTTGGCCTTCCGGCGCCACGACCTGCTCGATCACCTGGTTGGCGATGCCGAGGAACAGTTCGGACTGCAGGGGGGAAACCGAGTTGAGGAAGCCCTCGCCGCCGACTTCCTCGGGGAGACTGTCGGCGACTGACGGATCCACCCCGTAAAGATCGCGCAGGGTGTTGGCGTATTCCGTCTTGGTCAGTCGGCGAATGACGAAGGGTCCGGGATCGCGAGACGCCAAGTACTTGATCTTACCGACCGAATCGATGAATTGACGCCGCTCCTCATCGGACGGGAATTTCGATGCATCCTCCGGCGGCATGTCGTGAACCTTGACGTTCGCCGTGGCCTTCTTCCAGTGCAGCGCCGCGGACTCGCCGTTGGGATTCTTGAGCGCCGACTGAAGATTGATCCCCGCCTTGGCCCGACTGCCGTGGCATTTGACGCAGTACTTGTTTACGAAGGGATCCACCTTTTCCTTGAATACCTTCCGGGCATCGGCCCGCAGAGCGGTCTCGTCGGTCAAGTCACCACCGGTCTCCGCCCGGCAGGGGGCACCCGAAGACAATGCCAAGGCAAGGAGCAGGGCCAACAGGCAAAAAATGCATGGTCTCCTCATGATCTACCTCAATTTTTCCCACCCAGTGAGAAAAGCTTTGTTTGTGTACGCTGATACATGACTCCATGAGCAACAGCGGGAATGGCGAAGGACTTTTCGCCAAGCGGGTTCTTGGCCAATAATTTGAAGGTTTTGTCAGCTGCTACAACCACCACGTCGCCCTCCTTGCTCGTACAGTACAACCGACCGTCAATCCACACGGGAGAGCAGTAATAGTTGCCTCCTACCCGCTCGCGCCAATGCCGTTTGCCCGTCGCTGCATCGAGGCAGCTGACGATGCCACTGTCGGTCCAGAGAAACAGAAGGTCATCCTTGATCAAGCAACTAGGCACAAGCGGTGGCGATTGAGAAACATTATAGGCCACCTTCGGTTTTTTTACGCCACCCTTTCGCGGGGCCCGTACCGCCACCAGTCGTTGCGCCGACAAGCCAGCGCCGTAACTACCAAATACCAGATCCTGATAGAGTTGCGGCGAGCCCACTACGCGACTGTTCAGGATACCCTTGATCTCCCAGTTAATCTTGCCCGTAGCCAAATCCACACCCGTCATGCCATGGGCCGTGCCTGAAAAGACCAATTCCGGCCCGTCGCCACCGGTTTGCCTGACGCAGGGGGTGCTGTACCCGGCCAGTACCGTCCGGCGATCAATTTTCCATCGGGTTTTCCCAGTCATGCGATCGACGGCGATCAAAAAACTTTTCTCGGGAACCATGGACGCATCCCTTGGCAAAAACCGCTTCATTACCTTCGGGTCCATCTGGTCATTGGCCAATATGACCAAACCGTCGGCAATAATCGGAGAACTGGCTGAACCGTGAATCCCCACGTATGGCCCCAAGTCCCGACGCCACAGTTCCTTGCCCTCAAGATCCACCGCCAGCATAAGCAGTTGCTTCGGCATCGACCAGACCACCACCACCCCATCAGCATCCACTGTCGGCGTCGCCGAAGCGAAGTCGTTGTCCCGATGCATACGATAACTGGTGTAGGGGAAATCTTGGTGCCAAAGGATCTTTCCATCGGTTGCATTCACGCAGACCACCGAACGAATTGATTTCTTCCGGTCATTGCAGGTGACAAATAATTTCTCCTTCCAAACCACTGGAGAGCTACTGCCATCACCAGGTAGTTCTATCTTCCAGTTGTATTCCTTGGCAGTCCATTTGACGGGAATCGACTGAGCCCCGCTTATGCCCGAGCCATTGGGGCCACGGAAACGGGTCCATTCATTTTCCTCATCATCGGCATGCGCCGCAAACAGCGGAGCAAATAACAAAGCAAGGAGAGTAACTTTGAATCTCATCATTTGCCGCCGGCTTTGCCCTTCCCCTTGGCGAAGGTCCAACCGTGTCCAGCGGGAATACGCTCGTCGGTTTTCTTAATCTTCGGGATCTTACCGAGGGGGGCGAGGGTCTTGGCCCAGGCCGCGTGCTTGGCGGAGAGGCGCTTGATCACGTCGGGATGCTTGGCCGCAACATTACGCTCTTCCTTCGGGTCGGCCTTGAGGTCGAACAATTGCCACGGGTCCTTGTCGTACTTCTTGTAGAGGCGCCAGTCCTGCCAACGGACAGCGATCAGGTGACGGCGGACAGCGTCACCCGGCTCGTTGTTTAACCAGAAGAGGTATTCGTGCGGCTCCCCCTTGTTCTTACCGTTGATATACGGAATCAAGTCCACCCCGTCGCAATGCCCGGGGATGGGCAGGCCGGCCACCGAGGCAATGGTGGAATAGAAGTCGAAGTTGGCGATCTGCTTGTGGTAATCCTTTCCTTGGGGGATTACGCCGGGCATGGAGAAAATGGTTGGTACGCGAACCCAACCTTCCTGCTGGGTTCCGTTTCCCTTGCCTCCCCGGTAAGGCGCCGAGGAGCCCTCCTCGCCAATGTTGGCCCCGTTATCACTAGAGAAAATGACGAGGGTGTTCTTGCGCAGGCCCTGCTTGTCGAGAGTCTTCAGTAGTTTCCCCACTTGGTCGTCGACCGAGACGATGGCCCCGGCCAGTTTACTTCGCTTGCCCTTGGCCGTGGTGCGCTCGGTCAGGCTGGGCGGAGCTTCGTCATTCCTGGAGTGCACGGCTTCGGGCGACCAGTAGAGAAAGAA
>CAWVZQ010000358.1:0-3500 GCA_963934405.1 uncultured Opitutales bacterium
GTGGGATAAAACCGTCGACACCTTAAACACTAAAGTCAGCCTTGGCGGCTTATCTGTAGCCACCGACGACAACTTTTGGCAGTTAAAAAAAGCTCTATCGACTGATCGGGTGGGCGCTTCGACGGGGCAGGCAACTTTTTCCGCCGCTGTTGACACTGGGGGAGGAGCTGGTCAATACCATATCCCAACGGCAAGTACATCGGGTGGAACTACAGGCTTAACCAACGCCTACAAAGCCGGAGACATCGTAAAAGCTGCTGACGGCTCCTATTTCAGGGCAGTTCAAGACAGAAAGCTTACCACGCTCACCCAACACGAGGACTTCGGGAACATCACGCAAGCACTGGTAACCAGCAAGAATGCAAATGCTGGCTCCGGATGGACGACTCACCCCCAAGGGGGAGGTGCACCCAACGAGTTCCTTCCAAACCACATTTTCGTCAAAGGTCGCATTTACGAAGCGAAAACAACCGGCGGAGCCACCTACTTCGGCTCAAACAACGGCTTTGCCGAGCATGATGGAGCCGCCGGGCAAGTGAATTTTTCTGGCAACGACTTGGTTGTAGGAAATGCGGCCGATAATAATGTAAACAAAAAGTTTTTCCGGGCGGATGCAGCGTGGAACAACGTGGCTACTTTGCCCAATACTTCAACCGCGCACCCCACGCTCTGGACGGCTGGCCAATTCGTACATGCTGACGACACCAATTTCTACGAGGCCCATGCCGATTGGGCAAACGTCACAACGCACTCCACCACAAAGAACTACGATCCCGCAGTGGCTAACTTGAAATACGTGCACACGACAGCCGCTTCGACCAACTTCTACGAAGCTCATGCCGATTGGACGAACGTTACCGACTTTGCCAACGGAGGATCAGTCGACAACACCTACGCAACAAACAAGTTCGTTTTCCATGCTGGGCAGAATAAATTCTACAAAGCCCAGCAAGATTTTAAAGACATTGCGGCAAAAGCGGAAAGGACCATCTACAATGCCGCTGGCACGATGGCGCAAAAATTCGCCAAGAACGGAACCGGAGCATCCACAAATTTCTACAAGGCGAAGGCCACTTGGGCTAATGTTTCCGCCTATACCGAAAATACTGCCGTCGCCGGCATAAATACGAACGACTACAGGCAACTATCCACCAATGTCGCCGCCGGGGCCGGGGGCGCCGATGATCGAATTTACAAGGCTTTGCAGAATTTAAGCCTGATCGTAGCTCACGATGCCAAGGTTAACTACAAGCCTAGTGAAACTTTAGATAAACAAATAGTTGTTAACGGAGGTGATTATTTTCAAGCCGCCGTGGATCGGGCGAAGGAAGAATTCAATGCAGCGGGAGCGGGACTCAGCTCCGGTCAAGTGGGTGGAATGGGACTGAACCAGCGTGCACTGGACACGGTTGCCGGCAAAACTTTTGCGGCAAAAGACAATTTGGCATTGATTCAAGCCCATAACTCAACGGTTAACTACGAACCGGCTTTGGGACTCGGCAGCGAGGTGGTTGAAAATGGTGGCCAGTTTTACAAGTTCACCCATGGAGACGGGAAATTGGCGAAACATGCATACGGAGCCGGCGGACTAAGCGCTTCAAATGCAATGGCAATGGCAGTCGGAGAGCGAGCCTTGGACAACGTCACCGGCAAAGCATTTTCCGCAAAAGCTCTCCTCGGCACGATCACCACTCACGCCGCGACCACAAACTACGCTCAAAACGACTTAATCGAAAGCGGTGGGGACTTTTTCAAGGCCAAGTTGACGAATCTTGCGGAAGCCACTTTCACCCTTGCCACTGGAATATCATCGGCAGACCTTGGCAACGTCGCCAACGGCGATCGCCTGATCGATACCGGAAACGGTAAGGTTTTCTCCGCTCAAATGGCCTTGAAGGACACCAGTGCGCATCAAGCGGATGCCTCCTACGACCCTTCCGGAGCCCTCGACAGCAAACTCAGGACAGTGGGCCTGGGCGGACTTGCAGGAACATTCCACCAACCCTCGCAAGTCATTAACTTTACTGATGGATTCAGTAACAATTCGAGCTACGCCACTTCCACCTCCATAGTTAAGGAAGGCGGCCAATACTACCAGTTTTCCGACGTGTACGCTGGCAAAGGCGGTGGTGTCACCGCAAACAACGGAGAATGGGTACAGTCTCCAACCGACAACTTTTTTTATAAAAACACGAGCGGAGGTACCCTCTCCGACGATCCCGGACTTGGCGGGCTAGGGTGGACAGTCTCTACAGGAGGTGGTCAAACCACATTGGCGGGCATGGTGGCTCAAGGAGAAATGGCTACAAACGTCACTACTTTCGTAACTGACCCTACTGCAGGCGGCAATACCCTGTGGACCGACGTCACCAACGACGTCAAGAAACCGACCGGAGGCAACGACTACTGGACTCAGGAAACAAATGCAACTTCACCCGGAGCGAACCAACCGTCAAGCAACGCATATTGGGAAAAGATAACGACCGACGTCACCAAACCTGTCTTCGGTGTCGCCAATGACTTTTGGACTGATGAAGCACTGGCTACGACTTTGGGCAACAATGCTTTTTGGACCGAGGTAACAAACGATGTAATAAAGCCTGGCGCGACAACCGATTTTTGGACCGACGTCACCGCGGCGGTTGCAAATTTCGGAGATGCGGCATATTGGACGAACGTCACCACGGCAGTAACCCTAAATACTCAAGACGCCAGTGCTGGAGATACAGCCTACTGGGAAGACGTGACTTCCGATATCGTGACCTTCCCAGGTGGCGGAACGCTTACCGGTGGTTCAATTCAGGACGAATTCTGGGAGTATGTGCCCGAAATCGCCATCGCCACACCATTGGGAGCAGGCGTGAACGACGGATACTGGCAGGAAGTTTCCTCAACCTTGACGGATCTCACTAATGCCAGTTGGTGGACGGATGCCAGCGGAACCTTAAAAGACAAATCACAGGCAGCATGGTGGACGGACAAGACCAGCACTCTCAATGATCTTACTGATACGAATTGGTGGTCTGAGGTTACTGCCGAATTGAAGGATCCCGCAGATGCCGGATTCACGAACTGGTGGACGGAAATCGCCCATGCAAACGGCGAATCGGATTTCGATCCGCTTTATTGGCAGCAAATAAAACCCGGCATGAAACGTGTTGCCAATAATGCGGTGGTTGCCAATGCCGTGGATCACTCTATCTGGAGCCAAGTCGGCAACCTACAATCATCCGCCGGTGACGACGGTACCTTTGGCCTTCACGACACGAATGAAGCTGCAATGCGACCAACGCAAGGCGTCCAAACATATGCCGGAGGTAACACTTATAGTCCCGGTACAATTCTCGAAGCGACGGATTCTGTTTCGGGAGTGACCAACTACTACAAAGCTCGCGTAGTCTCAACTAACAAGGATCCGGCGAATGCCAATCTTAATGCCAATGAGTGGGAATTGCTTGGCCCCAAAAGCTCGATGACCGAGGATCAGGCGTATGGGTTCA
>CAWVZQ010000359.1:0-3491 GCA_963934405.1 uncultured Opitutales bacterium
TCGAAATTTTTCACGACCAGTTGATGACGGCTGTAGACCCCTTCCTCCACGAGGAAGCTGGTCTGGCCAAACAGCGTTTGCAGCCTGCAATCACCTCGAAGGTCTTGTCCGAGGAATCCTATGCCAAGGCCATCGCCACCCGTTCACCGGAGTTGCTTCGAAAAGTTTTTCAGAATCGGGCGAAGTTGAACCCCGGCCAATTGACCCGGCTGCTCGCTCATCTCCCCGCTGCTTATCCCGTTCGCTACGGTAACGACCTAAAGGCTTGGGCAGACTATTTTTCCAAGTTGCCGAATTGATGTCCGGCTTGTCCGGTTAGGTTCCGATTTGGGCCACGAAAAGCACTAACCCGATAATTGCGAAACAGAGGGCTAAACATATTGCAAAGCCCACCACGTCATATCGAGTGGGTCGCTGAAATTCGAAGTTGGAGCCGGGGAAGAGCTTGTTTTTGTCGAAACGATCAGGATTGGCGTAGCTTTTCTCGATTTCCGCTTGGTCCCTTTCGGGATCGGGATCCACGGGAGTTTTCATCCTGACGTAAAGACGATCAAGGCTCTCCTTGCGACTCGGCGAGGTGAGCAAACTGGCGATAATCATCACGAGAAACGGAGCGATGATCTTGAAGGGGAGGTCGAGCGTGGCGAGGGCGGCGTTGCGGACTTTGGTCAGATCGTAACCGAGGACCTTGTCGTAGAGCAGCATGTCGAAGCGAAACTGTCCTTGGCCTTGCTTTACCCCTTCGACCTCCTTCACGCCTCCGGTCCAGTAGATGGACTTGCCTCCGCCGGTATCGGTCTTCTCGTTTACTTGAATCAGAGACGAGTCGGTTCGCAAGTCCGGAGCAACGGCGGGGATCAAGCGGGGTAGTACGAAGAAGCTGACGAGGCAAAACACAATGGTCGTCCATCCGGCCTTTGTCGTAGCTCTCCTCCAATACATACCGACCCAGAACAAGGCGGCGAAGGTCATGGGCACAATCCAAGTCAACTGGAGTTGCTTGAACATGTCCAGCATGGTCACCGAGATGATGACGGCCCCCAAGACAACGATCCCCCCCGTGAAACGGCCGAGTGAAACGCACTCCCTGTCCGTGGCGTTCGGCTTGATGAAGGGCACGTAAATGTTTCGGACCACGAGCGCCGAGCATACGAGCATGTAGCAATCCACGCTGCTCATGAGCGCCGCCAGCAGGCAAGCGAGCATAAGCCCGACGAGACCTATGCCCAGCGGACCAAGCAGTTCCTTCGTGGCGACTCCCCATGCCATGTCGGCATCCTTTATCAGGGCCGTATCGCTACCGAACAAGGTGAGCACGATCAAGGCCGTGATCACCCAGCCGATGGTGCAAAAGCGCTTGATGAAATTTCCCGTTACGAGACCTATGCGAGCGTCCTGCTCACTTTTGGCGGTACCGCCTCCCGTGACGATGAAGTGGGGTGTGAGCACGATTCCGATGGCGTTGATGATGACGATTACGAGAATCGCATAAAGAGGAAATTCTGCTGCGTTTTCGCTACCTAGGATGGTGAAGTTGTGGGCTGGCAGTTGCTCGTGCATGACGCGAAAGCCATCCGTCCACGAATCGCCGGGATTACCGAACTTTTCGACCACTGCATTCAAGCCGAACGGGATCAGCAGGACGGAGAGCAGTATGATGCAGACACCTTGTATGAGATCCGTCCAGTAGGCTGCTGCGATTCCGCCGAGCACGCCGTACAAGGTGACGATTACAGCGACCAAAGGCACCAGCACGTACTCTGTCTGCGTGCCGAAAAGTTCCGGGCCTAGCAAGGGCACCGCCACTTTGCCGATGGCCGTGAAGAGCATGGCTCCGTAAGTCATGTAATAGAAGCAACCGAAGATCGCATAAGCCACTCCCATACTCTTGGATTCGTAGCGTTCCACGAACCAGTCGCCCAAGGTAAGGCATCTCATCCGACGGTACCACACTGCGCTAATCCAGTAGACCGGGGTGACGAACAACCAGTACATGACGCCCCACATGCCGCTCATGCCGTTGGCGAATGTGCCGCGGGCGGTGTTCACGGGATCGGCGGAACCCGTGCCCGCTCCGAAGGCGGCGAAAGTCTGGAAGAGTTTACCGAAGCGTCGTCCACCCATGAAGTAGTCCTCTTGTCCCTTCACTTGTTTCATGGCCCAAACGCCGATGCCGGCCATGCCGGCGAAATAGATGAAGAGTACTAAGTAGTCTATCGTGTCCATAGGGATATCCTGCCAATTCGTTTCCGAAAGGCTGTCTTTGGCAATCGAAAAGAGACTATACCTGTTTTTTGTGAGTGCGCAGGCAAACAAATTGTTCTTGCCGTTGACTGGTCGCCGCCGAAGAGTTGCCCCTCATTTTTTAACTTATATGGACAAAGTACGAATAGGAATAGTCGGATTGGGTAACATCGGGCAGATTCATGCCAAGAGCCTGCTGGATGGGAATGTCGAGCGTGGCGAGTTGACGGCTGTCGCCGATGCTTTTCCCGACAAATTGAAGCAATACGAGGAACAGGGCGTAAAAGTCTACGGCGATGCCGATGCCCTGATCACCTCGGGCGAGATCGACGCCTTAATGATCGCCACTCCTCATTTTCAACACACCACTCTTGGGATCGCCGCCTTGGATGCCGGCCTTCACATTATGGTGGAAAAACCGATTTCCGCTCATAAGGCCGACGCCGAGAGGTTGGTCGCCAAGGCCAAGGAAAAGCCTGATCAAGTTTTCGGGGGCATGTTCCAGTTGCGAATCGAGCCGCGCTACGAAAAGATTCGAGAGCTCGTACAGGGAGGCGAACTGGGTGATCTCATGCGCGTAGTTTGGATCATGACCGACTGGTTTCGTTCCGAGGCTTACTTCCAAAGTGGCGGGTGGCGAGCTACCTGGAAAGGGGAGGGCGGTGGCGTATTGCTCAACCAGTGCCTCCATCAACTCGACGTCATGCAATGGATTCTCGGGATGCCCGCGAAGGTCAGTAGCCAAGTTGGCATCGGGAAGCATCACGACATCGAGGTCGAGGACGACGTCACTTGCTATTTGGAATACCCGAATGGCGCGTCGGGCGTATTCATAACTTCGACTGGGGAGACGCCCGGCAGCAACCGATTTGAAATCGCGGGCACCAAGGGCCGTATTCTCCTCGAGAACGATAAGCTCGTATTCACTAGGAATGCCGTTCCTTCGGACGAGTGGTCCAAAACCTCGAAAATCGGCTTTCAGCAACCTGAAACCACGGTCGAGAAAATTCCCATTCCCCCTGCGAATGAACCGCATGCCGCCTTGATTGCCAACTTCGTCGAGGCCATCCTCGATGGAAAGCCACTAGTCGCTCCGGGCGAAAGCGGCGTTGGCTCTGTGGAGTTGGCCAACGTCATGCTGTACTCGGGCTTGCTCAACCAGCCGATCGAGTTGCCCATGAACGGTGCCGACTGGGAGTCCAAGCTGAACGAACTTATTGAGAACTCGACCCACGAGAAGAAAGTGG
>CAWVZQ010000360.1:0-3484 GCA_963934405.1 uncultured Opitutales bacterium
CAAGGATGACCAAGCATAAAGAAGACACCCCCATGATGAAGCAGTACCGGGAGGCTCGGGCGAGCCTGACTCCGGAAACCTTGCTACTCTTTCGTCTGGGTGACTTTTACGAGATGTTCGAGGTTGATGCTGAACGGGGTGCGCCTGTTCTTGGTATCACTCTCACTAAGAGGCACGATATGGCGATGGCAGGATTCCCTTTCCATGCGGCCGAGGGGTATCTCGCAAAGTTGCTTGCAAACGGTTACAAGGTAGCGATATGTGAGCAATTGGAGGCTCCCAAGGCGGGCAAACTGGTTAAGCGGGGCATAACTCGCATTCTAACTCCGGGGACGGTTCTGGAGGAGCGCCAACTTGAAGCAGGGCAAAACAATTTTATTTTGGCCTTGGATTGCGACAAGAAAGGAGCTCGGGCAGCTTGGCTTGATCTTTCCACTGGAAAGTTCGTTCTCGCTTCCGTGGAAGACCCGAACGACCTTCTGGCCGCCTTTGCTTCCATCGGCCCCCATGAATACCTTATGCCGGAGGGCTTGGCTGATCGGGCGAGTCGTAACCCCGATCTGGCGACTTTTCTTGATGAGTTCCAAAACTTGCTTGGCGAGGTTACGCGAACGGATCGTCCCGACTATGATTTCGACCAACGTTCGGGAGCTCGCGAGGTCATGGAGAACCTCGGAGTCATGAATCTGGAAGGATTTGGAATCGGACTCGATCATGCCGGACTCGGGCCCGCAGGCGCCTTGCTTATCTATGCAAACGACGTATTGCGGGGTAAGCCGGGCAACCTGCGCAGGGTGGAGGAGTATCGGAGCGAGGCCGCGCTTTTGGTGGATCCCGCGACCCAGAGGAACTTGGAGGTGTTCCGCACTTCTTCCAACTCTCGCAAGGGTTCGTTGCTTGATGCTATGGACGAAACAGTTACGTCGGCCGGGGGGCGTTTGTTGGAGCGTTATCTGGGGCAACCCGAGCTTGATCTTGCGGAAATTAGTCGTCGCCAACAGTGCGTGGGAGAATTTGCGGAAGCTCCCGGATTAGCCGACAAGGTTCGCGATGCTCTGCGTGGCGGAAACGACGTCGAACGCATTCTTGGCCGTTTGCGAAACCGTTTGGCTCGACCCCGGGAACTCGGGGGGCTCCGGGCAACCTTGCGAAACCTGCCCGTCTTGGCTGATTTGTTGCGGGATGCGTCCGAAAGGCATCCGCGCATCGGCGGACTCGGGCAAGACTTATGCACCTTCGACGATCTTTGCGAACTGTTGAACGAGGCGCTAGAGGAGGAGCTGCCCGCCGACATCAAGGTGGACGTGAAGTCGGATGGCGGTCGAGTTATTCGTCCCGGTTTTAATGAGGACTTGGATCGTCTTCGTGAGTTGGGTTCCGGTGGCAAGCAGTGGATTCTCGATCTGGAAACATCCGAGAGAGAGAAGACGGGCATCGGAAACCTAAAGGTGAAATACAATGGCGCATTCGGTTATTTCATCGAGGTGACCAAGGCGAATCTCTCACTTGTTCCCGAGCATTACGTCCGGAAGCAAACAATGACCAATGCCGAACGTTACTTCACTGAGGAGCTGAGGCAGAAGGAAAAAGAAATTGTAAATGCCGAGGAACGATCAGTGGCCAGAGAGGAGGAATTGTTTCGCGAGGTCTTGGATTCGGCCTTGAGTGAAGCCGATGCCCTTGCCGAGATGGCTTCCGTCCTCGCGGAAATTGATCTTTATTCATCATGGGGGTGTATCGCTCGAGAGCGCGGATATTGTCGGCCTGAATTTCAAGAGAATTCCTCCGTCCTCGAAATCGAGCAAGGGCGTCATCCCGTGGTGGAACTCTCCCTCAAGAGAGAGAGCCTCGGGTTGGCGGGAACTCACGCCTTTGTGCCAAACGATTGCCAACTCTCTTCCGAAAACGAGCAGATATGCCTGATTACGGGGCCTAATATGGCCGGCAAGTCGACTTTTATCCGGCAAGTGGCTTTGATCGCTCTTTTGGCTCACGTCGGTTCCTGGGTGCCTGCGAGGGCTTGTCGTCTGGGGCTGGTCGATCGGATTTTTTCGCGAGTCGGTGCCGGGGATGAGCTTGCCCGCGGCAATTCCACCTTTATGGTCGAGATGAACGAGACGGCCAATATCCTCAATAACTGTACGGATAGGAGTTTGATCGTTCTGGACGAGATAGGTCGTGGAACCAGTACGTACGATGGACTCAGCATTGCTTGGGCTGTAGTGGAGCATCTTCACGGGAAGCTATCCGCTGGTCCCAAGACACTTTTTGCGACGCATTACCATGAACTGACGCGTCTTTCCGAAAGCTTGCCAAGACTACTCAATTACTCGGTGGCAGTGAAGGAATGGAACGATGAGATTGTCTTTGTCCGGCAAGTGACACCCGGTGCATCGGAACGTTCATTCGGGATTCAAGTGGCTCGTCTCGCCGGCTTGCCCGATGGCGTCGTCAACCGAGCCAAGACGATTCTTCAGAGTTTGGAAGTGGGGGATGCCGAGGCGGCGAAAGCCGATTTAGAGGGAATCCCGATTGCCGAACCGGTACCTGTATCTTCCGAAAGCCAAGTGGCGGATGAAAACCCGCTTCCGAATGAAAGCGAACCAAGAGTGGATCCGGACATTTCTCATGACGAGAAAGTGGATCCTAATGAAAACGTACAGCTTGAGCTGTTCTAAATCGAATGGCTGTTCGAACACTTGCCTTCGATCATGCCGGACCGGAAGGCGCCCCATCTATCGTATTTCTTCATGGCTTGCTCGGCTCTCGTCGAAATTGGAGATCCGTAGCCAAGGATATGTCCACTTCACATCGAGTGTTTTCGCTCGATCTACGCAACCACGGAGATTCCTTTCATGATGAAGAAGACACGGTCTCTTTCATGGTTGATGACTTGCGGGGTTGGGCTGACGACCAAGGCCTGGACTCTTTTGTTTTGTGTGGGCACAGCCTTGGCGGCAAGGTCGCGATGAAGTTCGCCTGTCTTCATGGCGACCGAGTTCAGCGTCTCGTGGTGGTCGACATTGCTCCCCGTGACTATCCGCCCGAGCATCACCTGCCGACCTTCGATGGCTTGCTTGCTCTCAACCTCCAAACGCTTTCCTCTCACAAGGATGCGGATGCACAACTGACCGAAGCGTTTCCGGACTGGGCATTTCGTAAATTCCTTCTCACCAACCTGATCGAGGAATCCGGTATATTCCGCTGGAAACCGAATCTATGCGCATTACGATCTAGTTTGCTTGATCTTGCGAAGAACCCGTTGACACCGGAAGAATCCTACGGTGGCGTCGTGACTTTCGTGAACGGAGGCAAGTCTTCTTACGTTCGTCTTGAAGATGAGGATTCAATCATTCGTCATTTCCCGAAGGCTCGAATCGTGGTTTTAACTGAGGCAGGACATTTCGTTCATGCCGAGGACAAGGCAGGTTTCTTGTCTGCTTTGCGAGAAACCTAGTTTCAGACCTTGCCCGGTTTCTCCAGA